>DATAZJ010000263.1:0-3528 GCA_036272115.1 Rhodopila sp.
CTGCCGACGCACCGGACCGGCCGCAATCGAACACCATCCCTGAATACCCGTCTCATAATACCCGCCCCATAACACCTGGATACGTTCAGGCGATCGCCACCACACTCCCGCCGCGATCACGAAGCACCGCCCGCCAACCCCACATCCTTGCCGCCCCTCCCGCCAACGCGATAGCCTCACCGGCAATGAGGCAGCCAGCCCGCGCCACGGACACCGGCCAGGCGCCGCAAGAATGAGGGGAACACCATGCCCGACACCAACACCCTGGCGCAGCCGTCAGCCCGGGACCAGGTCGCAACCTACGACGCGATCGTCATCGGCGCCGGCATTTCCGGCATGTTCATGCTCTACCGCCTGCGCGAGCTCGGCATGACCGCCCGGGTCTTCGAGGCCGGCAGCAACGTCGGCGGCACCTGGTATTGGAACCGCTACCCCGGCGCCCGCTTCGATTCCGAAAGCTGGACCTATGGCTACTCCTTCTCCAAGGAACTGATGCAGGAATGGGACTGGAAGGAGCATTTCTCCCCCCAGCCCGACACCCTGGAATACCTGAACCACGTCGCCGACAAGTTCGACCTCCGCCGCGACATGCAGTTCCACAGCACCGTCGCCGCCGCCCATTGGGATGACGCCACCGGCCAATGGACCGTCACCCTCGCCAACGGCCAGCAGGCCCGCTCCACCTTCCTCTGCACCGCCATCGGCATCCTGTCCGCCCACACGCTGCCCGCCATCCCCGGCCGGGACAGCTTCCACGGACCCGCCTACCATCCGGCCCGCTGGCCGCACACGCCGGTCGATTTCACCGGCAAGCGCGTCGGCATCATCGGCACCGGCGCCACCGCCATCCAGGCCATCCCCGAGATCGCCAAACAGGCAAAGCACCTCACCGTCTTCCAGCGCCGCCCCAACTGGGCCGCCCCCCTGCACAACGCCAGGATCGGCAAGCCCGAAATGGAGGCGATCAAGGCCCGCTACGACGAAATCTACGCCCATTGCGCCACCACACCGATGTGGTTCATCCACCAGGCCGACCGCCGCAAGACCCTCGACGTGCCGCAAGAGGAACGCGAGGCATTTTGGGAAAAACTCTACGGCGAACCCGGCTTCGGCATCTGGCTGGCCAATTTCCGCGACATCGGCGTCAATGAAAAAGCCAACGCCGCCATCAGCGACTTCATCGCCCGTAAAATCCGCCAGCGCGTGCATGACCCGAAAGTGGCGGAGAAGCTGATCCCCAGGGACCACGGCTTCGGATCCCGCCGCGTCCCGATGGAGAGCGGCTATTTCGAGGCCTACAACCGCGACAACGTCACCCTGATCGATACGCTGGCAGACGAACCGATCGAATGCATCACCCCGGACGGCATCAAGACAACGAAGCAGGATTACGAATTCGACGTCCTGATCTACGCCACCGGCTTCGACGGCGTCACCGGCGCCTTCGACCGCATCGACATCCGCGGCGCCCGCGGCATGCGGCTGAAGGACGCCTGGACCGATAACCCCCGCACCTATCTCGGCATGCTCGCCGAAGGCTTCCCCAACATGCTGATGGTGCTCGGCCCGCACACCGCCCGTGGCAACATCCCGCAGGCCGTCGAGCACAGCGTGGAATTCCAGGCCGGCATGCTGCGCTTCATGCGGGACCACAACTACACCCACGTGGAAACCCGGCCGGACGCGGTGGAAGACTGGACCCAGACCGTGATCAAGGCCGCCGAACCGCTGCTGTCCTCCCAGGTCGATTCCTGGCAAACCGGCGTAAACCGCAACGTCGAGGGCCGGATCGTCCGCCGCGTCCTCGGCTACAACGGCAACGGCGCCAATTTCCGCCGCAAGACCGATGAGGTCGCCCAAGGCGGCTATGAGGAATTCCTGTTCCGTTAGTGGATAGCGACGCGCCGGAAAAAGTGCTTCAAGCGAGGCATGGTCGCCGCCCCACCGTCAAGGTGGCCGCCGGGCCACCGTCCACGCCTTGGCCAAGACACCCACTGCCGGCCGAGGCTAACGACGGTGCGCCCACATGCCTCGCATCGCCTATGGTCCGCCAGGGCCGCTCGTTCCACCATGCGGCAACCGGGAGACGAACCCATGGCCAAGCAGTTTGCCCGTATCGAACCCGCCCACGCCGCCTTCATCGGCCAGCAGCACATCTTTTTCACCGCCTCGGCCGCCGCCACCGGCCGGGTCAACATCTCCCCGCGTGAAATCGGCGCCTTCCGCGTGATGGACCCGAACACCGTCGCCTATCTCGACCAGACCGGCAGCGGCAACGAAACCGCCGCCCATCTGCGCCTGTCCGGCCGCCTCACCATCATGTTCTGCGGGTTCGAGAACGTCCCGGTCATCCTGCGCCTCTACGGCAACGGACGCGCCCTGCCACGCGGCAACCCGGAATACGACGCCCTGCTGGCAACCGCCTACGACAACCAGGAACCGATCGGCGCCCGCCAGATCATCCGCCTCGGCGTCCAGATGGTGCAGACCAGTTGCGGCTACGGCGTCCCCCTGTTCGACTACCGGGAAGAACGCCCCACCCTGCGCCGCTGGGCGGAAACCAAAGGTGAGGACGGTCTCGCCGCCTACCGCCGCGAAAAGAACGTCCGCAGCATCGACGGCTTCGAAACCGGCGTCTCCGCCAACCTCGCTCTTGCGGATTAAGCCACGTGATCCTCGACAACCCCCCGGCCATTCTTGTCGTTATCCTCGGCTACCTGCTTGGGTCCATCCCGTTTGGCCTGCTGCTGACCAGGCTCGCCGGCCTGGGCGATATCCGATCCATCGGATCGGGCAACATCGGCGCCACCAACGTGCTGCGCACCGGCCGCAAAAGCCTCGCCGCCGCGACGCTGCTGCTGGACGCGCTGAAGGGCGCCGCCGCCGTGCTGATCGCCAGGGCACTCGTCTATGACGAAAGCATCGTGCTGCTCGCCGGCCTCGCCGCCGTCCTCGGCCACCTGTTCCCGGTCTGGCTGGGCTTCAAGGGCGGCAAGGGCGTCGCCGCCGGCCTGGGAGTCCTCCTCGCCATCGCCTGGCCCGTCGGCGTCGCCGCCTGCGCCGTCTGGCTCCTGGTCGCCGCCCTCGCTCGGCGTTCCTCGCTGGCAGCCCTGGCGGCGTTCGCCTCCGCCCCCTGCACCGCACTGATCCTGGACGACTTCGGCGTCGTTAAGCTTGCCTTTACCATTGCCGTGCTTGTGTTCGTCCGCCACCAGGGCAACATCCGCCGCCTGCTCGACGGCACCGAACCACGCATCGGCCGCGGCATGACGGGACACGCCTGACCCGGCCCGCACGAGCACTCACGCCGGCGGCACCAAAGGGACGCCGCCCGCATGCCGGACTGGACCGACCGCATCGCCCATCTGCGCCTGATCCGCACCGAAGGCGTCGGACCCATCACCTACCGCCGCCTGATCGAGCGCTACCACACCCCCGCCGCCGCCCTCGACGCGCTGCCCCGGCTGGCCCGAGCCGGCGGCAAGGCCGCGCCACCCCCGATCATCCCGATCGCCGAGGCAGAACGCG
>DATAZJ010000264.1:0-30249 GCA_036272115.1 Rhodopila sp.
TGTCACGTCGGCAACGCCCGGACCCGAGTCGAAGGCGCTTTCCAGTCCGGTGTTGTTCAGGTCGGCGAAAACGATATCGCCGATAGAAGCCGTCGCTGGGGCTGCGATGGTGCCGAAGCTCTGCTGCAACGCACTGATCACCAGCGTGGACGCGCTGGTGCCGGTCGAGCCGATCGCCATCGTCAGCGTAAGCTGCACGTTGACCGTCTGCTCGGGTGTGCTGAGCGTGATCGTGGGCAGGTTGGTTGCGCCCATGGTGTATGTATCGGTCCCGATCAGGTTGCCCGAGGTGTCGTAGATCGTCTCGACCGCGGTCAGGCTGACGCCCGGACCTGAGAATATGTCGGCTGTATAGAGTTGGCCGACCGTGTCGATCAGCGTCGAGGCGGACGTGCTGCTGACCGTGTAGTTGAAATTCACGACCTCTGATGAATTGGCGCCATAGACGCCGGCGTTGACGCCGCCCCATTCCAGCGCAGCGCCGTACGGTGTTGTTATTCCGAGCGCCAGGCCAGGAAAAGTGGTGAAGGACGCGGCGATGCCGGAATCGGTTTCGGTAATGCCGATGTTGGTGAACGATAAGCCATCATATGTGATGGGGTTTATTTTGAGAATGGACATGTTTCATCGTCCCCGGAAGAGGTTCTAAGTATTAAGAAACTGGAAGACGGGATCAGGCCAGTTAAAGCCGACGTGTCTTCCGGCGAACAAAACCTAGCCCGGCGACACCGACTGCGAGAAGGCTTGTGGATATCGGCTCAGGCACGCGTGTGAAGCTGATTGTGGCGGTCGACATGGTAAGGCTGCCGCTTGCAAGTCGCGCCCCGCTCGTTTTGATGTCGGTTAACGACACGGTTTCCGAACTGACCGGCGCGAAAGCAACCGACTGCAGGGTCGTTGAATTACCAAGGTTGGTTGTCGCACCCGGGCTACCTGAGCTGATAATGTTGCCTTCGTTGACGGTCACGTTACTGGCAAAAGCTGAATTGCCCGCACTTTCCGATCCGCTGACGTTGACCGAAGAGGCGTCGATGGACTGGCCAGTAAAGGCGGCCGTTATTGTGCCGAACGTCAGGTCGGAAATCTGACCTGCCCCGGCGGTTTCCAGGGGGGCGGGGTTGGATCCCGAGAACGACGAAAACACCAGCGAGATCGTGCTGCCGGAAATGGTTGGCGTAACCTCATCGGTGCCCGAACACGTGGCGGCGGATCCACCGGCCGGGGTCACGGTGCAGCCGGACAGCGTGATGGTCCACGATCCGTCGGTTATCGTGGTGGTGGGGTATTGCAAAGGAGTCGCGCCAGCCGTCTGAGCCGCGGCGGGCGTCGCGATGGTCAGTGTCAAGGCAATCGCCCCGACGGCCAACTTTCCCAATCCGCTCACACTATACCCCGCCTTAAGGACCATTCATGTGCGACACCATTAACGAAATGCCACAATGACTAGACCGCAACATATCAATAGAAAGATGATATGTAAACTGCTGATACGGTTTTCTCATTCTTTGGACTATCTTGTCCAAATTATGGAATGTTTGAGATGTCGTGCTGAAAGAGTTCTGTAACTATTGTAATTTAATGAAATTTTTAGTTCGTGGCTGTGTCTCGCCCGCTTGCGCCTGTCATGCCGTAGTCTTTCACGGTCACCGCGGCGCGTGCCTTGCGTGAAATTTCGGCGTCGGCCTGTCGCGTCAGCGCTGTCACGATTTGCTCCCGCACCGAATCCAGCGGTGGCGGCGCCACCTGCTGGCGGCCCTCCACCTGGATGATGAACCACAATCCGTTGCTGCGGACGGGGTATGCCGTTGTCTGGCCCGGTGCCAGTGCGAAGGCGACCGCGCCGATCTCGGGTGTCAGAAGATCGCGCCTTGTATAGCCGATCTCGCCACCGTTGAACTTGGACGGATCCTGGCTGTCTTCATGTGCAAGCTTGTCGAAATCGGCGCCGTTACGAAGCGAGGTCAGGGCGTCATTCGCGGCGGCTTCGGTGGTTGTCGCGATGACGCGGAACCGTACCTCATCCGGACCCGGCTTGCCTGCGAAGATTGCGTCGTATCGATTCCTGATCGCTTTTTCAGTTACGAGTTCAGGCACGATGTGTTGGATCAGTGCCCGTGCGAGTTCATGGTCGGTAGCTTCCCCGATATATCTCTGTGTCATGGCGTCCTTGTCGACGCCCATCTCCCTGGCCTTGATCGCCAGGGCGCGCTGTTGGATCAGGTCGTCCAGGGCGGCCTTGTAGACAGTGGCCGGGGGCAGCGCGGCTAGTTGGGGGGGCAGGTCGCGCAAACGGTCCGCCACCATACCTGCGGTAATGGGCGTCCCGTTTACATCAGCCACGATTGTGCCCGGCGATTTGTCGAATTGATCGGCGAACTGGATCAGGCTGTTGACGGCCGGTGCTGGTGCCGGTGTATCCGGCTTGCCAGAAGAGGAAGCTGCCTGAGCGAATGCAACCGGGCTAGTCGGGCCAGCCAAACCCGCGGCTAAAATAAGAACCAGGGCTGCCGGCCGGGACCAATGTCGATGTCCGGACTGAACGACAGGGCTACGAGATTCGACGCGAGCGGACATCGGTCATTACCCCCGACTGGCGGATTCAAGATTTGTGCGGGCGTGGCGCGCCATTGGTAGCGGCTTCAGACGCCAATAGGCGGAACCGCTAGGCTGTGATCCCGATCTTCCGCACCGGACGCTTCAACCGGCGGCGGACGGCGACCAATCCGGTCAAAGCGGTTCCGAACAGCGCGATCGAAGCGGGCTCCGGTGCCTGATAAGTAACGCTGGTCAGGGTGATTCCACCATCGTTTCCGGGAATCGTCGTCACTTTCAGATCGACGTTGAGAGATATCGGTGCTGTCGCCGTATTGAAAGCCGTGAAGCTTGCGGTATCGGTCAAATTGGAAAGGCTCGTGGTTAAATTGATATTGGGTGATGTGGATGACGAACTGACACCGGCCGTGACTTCGGCTGCGGCCGCTGAGCTGCCGCTACCGGCGAGCGTATCGGTGAAGGATGTGAGGCTTACGCCCGGGGAGGTTGATGTCACCGTAAGATCGAAGGTCAGGTCACTGTACGTTTGTGTGCCGGTTCCGGCGAGACTGAGCACGCTGCCACCGGGTGTGGCGCTCAACACCTCCATGATGGCCGAGCGGCCTGCGCCGGATGTTTCGAGGTCCGCATTGTCTGTCGCGCAACTACTCTGTGCGACACCGGACAAAATGTACGTGCAGCCGGTAATCGTGTAGGTCAGTCCGTTCGCGGTGGTCACGGAGTTGCCGGTCGCCAACGCAACAGAAGCGGCCAATGCACCGCGGCTTACGCCGAACGCGGCGAGGACTGCCAAGCTCAGAACCTGATATTTCCAGCCTGATCGCAAAGGTCAGCCCTCAACTTCAACCCGCGCGCTTTTTGGGGCGAAATCGCCGGGTAACGATGATGTATCATAACCAAATCTGAGAGTAAACAGCGTTCGATGCGTCTTTTATGATATAATTGCGAGAAAATGCGTCTGTCTTGGGATCATGAGATTTGGGGATATCAGTTGCTCGCGCCGCTTGCGACCTCTTTTCCGTTGATATTGTATTCGCGCACGGTGGTCCCTGCCAGCGCCTTGGTCACCACGCCGGCGACGCCTTCGCGCAGCATTTCCTGGACCAGCCGCTCCCGAACCTCAGCGAATGTCGGCGTGCCGGCTCGCTTCCGGTCCTCGACCTTGACGATGAACCATCCCCCCGCGCTGCGCACCGGAAAGGGAGTGAACTGGCCGGGTTGCAAGGAGAACGCGACCGCGCCGACCTCCGGGTTCAGCCCATCCCGCCGGGCGTAACCCAGGTCCCCGCCGATGGCGGCCGTGGAATCCTGGCTCGATCGCTTGGCGAGCGTCGCGAAATCGGCGCCGGATTTCAGTTCGGCGATCAAGGCCGTGGCCGCCTGTTCCGTCGGTGCCATGATGACCCGAACGTGCACTTCCTCCGGACCGGGTTTGCCCGCGACCTCCTTATTATACCGGTCAAGCAGCGCCTGTTCGGTGATTCCGCGCGAAATCTCCTCATGCAACAGTGCATTCGCCATCACCTGGTCGCCGGCGGCCTTGACCCTGCGCCGCACTGTCGGATCTTCATCGAGCGCCTGCTGCTGGGCCCGGATAACCAGCGCCTGCTGCCGGACCAATTTCGCCAGGACCGTGGGGTACAACTCGGCAAACGGCATCGCCGCCACGTTGGCCGGCAGTTCCTTGATGGCGTCCCCCACGTCGCCCAGGGTGACCGCGCGTCCGTCGACTTCAGCCACCACGGTGCTGGCGCTTTTCTCCGCTGCGTGGGCGGTATCATACACCGGCGTCTGCGTGTCGAAGATCGGCTTCTTCAGGTTGCCGGGTGCCAGGGGTGAAGGGCTCGGGGCTGGCGCGAGCTGCGCCCGAACCGCCGGGCCATCCATGCTCGCGCAGATAAGGAGGATAAGCGCGCAAGATAGCCATCGATTGCGAGGAGACATGTCTAACCGTTTGAACTCATTGCCTGACGACCGCCCATAGCACAGTCCGGCCGGGCGACGCGACAACGCAATATCGTGGCAAGAGACGCTGCGCCGCTGGTGGCGCCTCAGCAATGCGCTGTGGCGGCCTTTCGCTTGGCGCAGCGAGAAAATCGGCGGCGAGCAGCGGTCAAGCCTATCAGGCCGGTGGCGAACAGGGCGATCGAGGCAGGTTCCGGTGCCGGTTGGAAGAGTAGCGCCACGTTGGTCAGCGTCAGCGCGTCGTTCGGCTTTCCGCTGCCGGTACTGTCAAGCAATTGATCGTCGAACGAGAATGAACTGAGCGAATTGTTGAAACTCACCGTGGTCAGTGGCGTGGACAGATTTGATGTGGCCGATGCAGGACTGACATTGGTCAGGGGATTGCTGAAGCTGCTCAACCCGGAGGAAACCAGATTTTCGTCGGCGGTGTCCCCGGATACCGCCAGCGAACCACTTACTATATTGGTAACGGATGAGATGCCCTTACTGCCGGTTATCTGGCCAACGGTAATACCGAGGGTGTTCCCATATTGCGTGCCGCCCGCGGCACCGCTGAAAATCACGGAAGAGGGGGGATTCCCTTCTATTTCGATCTCCGACCCGTCGCCGTTCGTGACCCCGAGCAGTGCGAGGCTGCTGCAGCCGGTGGTGCAGGTGAAACTGAAGGTCGTATCGCCAAACTGGTAGATGGTTCCAGCAACAATCTGCGTAGCGGAGGAGGTGGACAGCGCTACGGTTTGAGCGCAGGCCGGACCCGCCACGCCAAGAACCGCCAGCAGCGCAATCCCGGAGCTGGCGTACTTCCAAACGTCTGACATATCCCCCCGCAACCCCATCGAAAATCACGTCCGTCAAGTCCCCGGAAGTGGTATGGCAGGGGGATTCGTTGGTGTAAAGTCCAATATTTATAACTTATCGCCGATCAGGAAATTTACACTATTCTTGGATATGAAACCAATTTGAAACTCTTTTCTGGTAGCGCGAAGCATTTTGCTTCATGACAATTTTATTGTTCGTCATTCCCGGCCAAATCGCCGATTTCATTCATCAGGGCACCGACGAATTCACGCATCGCGCGGGTTCTTGTGTCGGCGAATGCCTGGGCCGCCTTGGTCTGAAAATTTCCGGCGATCTTGAACAGTTTGGCGCCAAAATGGTCGAGCGCGAAGCGCCGGTCATCCAGATCCCGGCGCGCCGCTAGCGGGTCCCCGGGGTCGTAGAGACCCGATCCCATGCGTCCGGCCACGTAGAAGCAGCGGGCGATGCCGATTGCGCCGATCGCGTCCAACCGGTCGGCGTCCTGCACGATGCGTGCCTCCACCGTTTCCGGCACGATACCGGCGGAGAAACTGTGCGCCTCGATCGCATGCGCCGTGGCGTCGATCCGAACCGCATCCCAGCCGAGTTCCGCCAGGATCAAACGAGCACGGGTCGCGGCCAGTCGAGACGCCGCGGACCGCTGCGGCGAGTTCTTCTCTACCGCCACACAGTCGTGCAGGATGACTGCGGCGGTCAGGACGGTCCGGTCGCATCCTGGCTCCTCGTTGGCGATGGCTATCGCGTTCCGCCAGACGCGCAGCAGGTGGGACCGGTCGTGCGATCCGTCATCGCCTTCGCTGCCGAGTGCGGCCAGAAGGTGTTCCGCCAATTCCGCCTGGTTACCGAAGATAGCAACGACCGGGTTCATATCTGTCTTCCTGGTGACGGAGCGCGATAGCGTCGGGACCGGCAGGACTGTAAAATAGTATTTCGAGGTAACGAAACCGAAGCACGCGTTGCCAGCAGGTGCTTCACCATCCTTGCCGATTAGTTCGCTGCGGCGACGGCCTCATTGATGCGGGCCAGGATATCGGGGGAAATCCTCATTTCCTGGGCTACTTTTTCCTGGTCGGCCATCATCTGCTTGCGCGCCGCCTCAAGTTCCGGTTTCGGAACGAAAGACAACTTGACGTTCTTGGCCTGGAGCGTCTTCTCCGCAGTCTCCTGGTCGGTCGCCAGATTCGTCCGGTAGATGCCGATGTTCGCCGCCCACAGATCGGTTATCAGGGTCTTCATCGCCGGGGACAGCGTATCCCAGAAGGCATTGCTGATCATCGGGATGTAATCGCCCATGCTCTGATGGTCGATCAGCCCGTAGCGTAGTCCGGCATCCCACAGCTTGGCGCTGGCACAGCTTTCGTTGGTGCTTTGCAGTGCGTCGAACGTGCCCTGCGACAGGGCAAGCGGTACATCCGGCCATGCCGTCATGCTGGGCACGGCGCCAAAGAACCGCGCCCGCCAGGGCTGCGCGAAGCCGCCGGAATTGCGGATTTTCAAGCCTTTCAAATCCGCCAGTGAGGTTAGCGGCTTGCGGGTGCCATACCAGTTGGTGAACCCCAGATCGATCCAGCGCCCGGGGATCTTGACCCGCAGCTTCTTGGCGACCTGCTGGTTCACGATATCGCCGGGGATGCCGTCGATGGCGCGGTGAGTGGTCTCGATCGGCTGGCCGTAGAAGATCGGCAACTGGGCGAAATCGGCCTCGGGCACGTAGGACGACACGAGCCAGGTGCCGGGTGCTGCCATCTCGACCTGCCCAAGCACCAGGGCCTTGATGACGTCGCGATCGGCGAAAAGCTGCCCGCTGTCGAACAGTCTCGGTGCGATCTCACCCTGCGATGCGGCTTCCAGCTTCTTCAGGAAATCGGCGATCGACCGGGTGCGGCCATGCGTGGGGGTCGTATCGACCGAGACGCGCATCTGGATCGGATTCGCCCGCGCCGTCCGGATGAAGGGCGCGGCAAGTGCCGAACCCAGAAGGATCCGGCGCCCAACCGCGGCGCTCATGCCCGATTGATCGAAGCGGGAGCAGTGAGGTCGCGCGCGTTGATCGACTGGATCGCCGATAGCCGCTTGAACAATATATCGGCTGGGATCGGCGAATCCCCCGCATCGAGGCAGTCGGCGAATTTCTCGAAGATCTGCTGGTCGGTCAGCGGTCGTGTCGGGTGGCCGGTGGCCCGGGTGACCGGGTCCCCTTCCAACCGGCGGCCGCCGGCCAGGGTGACGGTCACCTGGTCGTGCGGTGCCGCACCGGGCAGTTCGGGATCGTAGGTGGAGGTCGTGACGATCTCCACCTTCTTCATCAGCGCCTGGATGTCGGGGCGCTGGACGAAATCGTCGGTCAGTTCTCGCAGACCGACGCGTTGGGCGACGATGCCGCTGGCCATGCAGAACTCAATGCTGAACTTCGCCGCCAAACCGGTGTCGGGCTGGTGGTTGCGCAGCACGGTGGAGAAATAATCGCTGATGTTGACGGTGATTTTCTCGACGTCGTCGACCCTGATCGGACTGGCCTTGACCAGGTCCAGCATGCAGTCGATGGCACGGTGGGTACAGTAGCAGGTGGGGTATTTCTTGATCCCCAGTCCCTGGGTGAGGATCGCCCATTCCGTCCCGGCCTTGCTCTCGCTGACGCGGTCCTCGGTCCCGGTGGGGGAGATCGCGTGCAGGAAGCCCTGGGGGTGCTCCAGCGCGTCGGTGTTGGCGGTGAAACCGGCTTCCGCCAGACGCGCCGCCATGATCCCCGCATGGGCCGCCTTACCGGCGTGGAATGGCTTGGTCATGGTGCCGAAGTTCGACATCAGGCCGGCCGACTGTGACGCGCCCAGGGCGATGGCGATGGCCGATTTCTCGGCGTCGAGCTTCCGCAGCTTGGCGCAGGCCGCGGCGGCACCGACCGCGCCGTAAAGGCCTGTGGGGTGCCAGCCCTTCTGGTGCAGCAAACCGGTGTCGCGCCGGAACAGCTCCGCCCAGGTCTCATATCCCGCGACGTAGGCGGTGATCATGTCGGCGCCAGAGGAGCCGAGGTGTTCGGCCTCCGCCAGGATCGCCGGCACCAGGACGGTGCTGGGATGGCCGCGCAGGGCGACGTCGTCGTAGTCCAGCGCATGTGCGGCGGTGCCGTTGATCCATGCGGCGTCGGGGGCAGGGGCCTTGCGGTCGCCGAACGTCAGGGTGGCGGGCCCGTCGCCGGGGGCGAGGGTTTCGGTCATGATGCGGACGCTGTCTTCATTGCGGCCGGCGATCATGGTGCCGATGGTGTCGATGAACCCCATGCGGGCGATCCGAGCGGCTTCCTCCGGCAGGCGATTTGGTGACAAATCGGCGACGAATTGGCCCAGCGATCTGGTCAGCGGCGATGATGTCAACGTCATTGGACGGTTCCTCCGTGTGCGGACGGCAGCTTGGGCGCCCGATATTCCCCCGATCCGCCGGAACGTCAACCGCCGCGGCGAACCCGCTTGCCGCTGCCTCGCATTCACCTCAAGGTGACATGAGCATTGCGAAAAATGCCGCCGGACCCATCTGGATCAAGGGAAATCGTGCGGCCGGAGAAATCCCGCGGGACCCTGTGAAGAAGAACGGCCATCACAAAAGATCGAAACGGGAGGTTTTATGCTTCGACGTTCATTGGCTCTTGCCGGCTTTGCTGTACTGTTGGCCGGGACCGCCTCGGCGGCGACCGAGAAATTCAGCGCGACGCTGACGCCCGCGGCGGAGGTTCCCCCTACCAAGTCCACCGGCTCAGGGATGGCGACGGTTTCGCTCGACACCACGACGCATGAAATCACCTACAACGTGACTTTCAGCGGGTTCTCCAGCGCGGTGGCCGCGGCCCACATCCACGGGCCAGCCGCGGCGGGCAAGAACGCGGGTGTCGTTGTGCCGCTGGGCAACAAGCCCACCAGTCCGATCCACGGCACCGCCAAGCTGACCGCGGAACAGCAGAAGGAGCTGGTGGCGGGCCAGTATTATGTGAACGTGCATACGAAGAACAACCCTGGCGGGGCCATTCGTGGCCAGTTGGCCGCAGCGCAGTAGCGTCGGGCGCCCGTGCCCCCTGTCGCAAGAGGGGCACGGGCGTCGCCAGTCGGCCTGACGAGGCTTCAGCCCTTCGACTTCGAGCGCTGGATGGCGTCGACGATCAGCGCCTTCGCCTCGGCAGCATCACCCCAGCCGTCGACCTTGACCCATTTGCCCGGCTCCAGATCCTTGTAGTGCTCGAAAAAGTGCTGGATCTGCTCCAGCGTGATCGCCGGCAGATCCGTGTAGTTGTACACGTTCGTGTAACGTTGGGTGAGCTTCGGCGATGGCACGGCGATGATTTTCTCATCTCCGCCGCTCTCGTCCGTCATTTTCAGCACGCCGACGGGGCGGCAATTGATCACCGCGCCCGGCACGATCGGGCGGGTGTTCGCCACCAGCACGTCGATCGGGTCGCCGTCATCGGACAATGTGTGCGGCACGAAGCCGTAGTTTCCGGGATACCGCATCGGTGTGTAGAGGAAGCGATCCACCACCAGCGTGCCGGCTTCCTTGTCCATCTCGTATTTGATCGGTTCGCCGCCGATGGCGACTTCGATGATCACGTTGACGTCGTCCGGCGGGTTCTTGCCGATGGCGATGGCATCGATGCGCATGCGTGTTCTCTCCTTCGATCGCGTCGCCGGCCCGGCGGGCAGGCGACGGGGATTCGGTCAGGCGCACGTCCCGGCGACGCCACGCCACACAGATAGCAGATATACGGGCCGCAATCAGCCTTGGCTGAAGTGCCAGCCCATCGCGTCGAGGCGCTGACGCGAGGCGATCAGGTCAGGCAGCGTGTCTTGGCTGATTGCCTCGATCACCACCCCGTGTGTGTAACCGACATCCGTCAGGGCACCGCGGATCGCGCCGAAGTCGATAACGCCGGTGCCGATGGGATCGTGGCGCCACTGGCCCGGCGGCGCGTCCGACAAATGGACCAGGCTTATGCGCTCGGCCAGTGTGCGAATGCCGTCGGCCGGGTATTCGCCGATCGCGGCCGCATTCGTCACGTCGTAGAGCACATCGACATTGCCGTAGTCTTCGTGGTCGAGGAACGCCTTGGCCGCCGGTGCTTCAGCCAGCAGCATGCCGGGAATATTCTCCAGCAGCAGGCGGACACCGCGCGGTTGCGCGGCCCTGACAAGGCGTTCCAGCGCGCCGCGATAAATGCCCAGCAGCCGGTCATCGGGCGGCGGCAGCAGTCCATGTTTCCGCCCTGAATTGATCGTCAGCCAGCGCGCGCCAAGGTCCGACGCCAGATCGAGCACCTTGAGATAGGCCGAGACGGAGAAATCCACGACCGCCCCGTTCACGCTCGCCAAATTGGTCTCGCTGCTGGGTAGATCGACTGCGAGGATCGAGCCGCCGATGCGGTCGACGGCGCGGCGCGTGGCGGTCAGCACCGCCCGGTCGGCGCTCCAGGGGTCAAGGTGGGGTGAACCGGCCAGATACTGGAAGTGACGGAAGCCTTCCGCCGCCAGATCTTCGGTCGCCTGCGCCGCATCACGGTCCCAAATGAAGCCGAAGGTGTGAACGCCTAGAAATTCCATCTGGTCCCTTATCGTCTGTCGCGGTCTGTCTTTCGCCCGAAGGCGGCGGCAGTTCAAGCTCGATGAACAAAGCAGCAAGCGGTATTGTCGCAGCGCCTCCGCCCGTCCATGTCGATATCGTTGACGCAGCGTTCGGGCGGAACGGATGTGTGGTGCCGGACGATCATGGCAGCATTTCCCCCAGCCGCGCCGCGACCACGGACAAAACGCTGGCCCAGTCGCCGCGTTCCGGCTGACGCAGCAGCCGCATCGAGGGGTACCACGGGGTGTCGTCGCGTTCCATCATCCAGCGCCAGTCCGCCAGGTTTGCCAGCAACAGCCAGACCGGCCGGTCCAGCGCGCCGGCGAGATGGGCGATCGATGTATCGACGGATATCACCACGTCCATCAGCGAAACCAGCGCACCGGCGTCGCCGAAATCCTGTGGAACGTCCGCGTGGTTCCGCACCCACGGCCGGTCCTGCAGCCCCGCCCGGTCCGCCCGGCGAAGCCCGGTTTGCAGGACGTGCAACTCGATGTCCGGCCGGTCGGTCAGCAGTGTCGCAAACACGTCGAACGGGATGCTGCGGCGGGCATCGTCACGATGCTTCGGATTGCCCGACCAGGCGACCCCCACGCGCAAGGCTCGCCGCGGACCCAGTTTGTGCCGCCAATGTGCCATTCGGGCCTCGGGGACGGTCAGATAGGGGACAGCGGCCGGAATGCTGTCGAGATCGGTGCCGAATACCCGCGGCAGGCTTAGCAGCGAGCAATGCACGTCGAACCGCGGTGGTGCTGTCGCGGTATCGATCAGCGTGGCCACGCCGGGCAGTTTCGTCAGCAGCGGAACGATCTCGGCGTAGGCCTGCAATATCACCCGCCCGCCGCGCGCGGCCACCAGGGGCGCATAACGGGCGAACTGCAATGCATCGCCCAGACCCTGTTCGGCGTGCAACAGGATGGTGCGCCCACCCAGCTTCTCGCCTTCCCAGTTCGGCTGGGCGAATGAACGCCACAGATGCCGATTGGCTCGGGTGCGAAACCTGGCTTCGTATTTGCGCCAGCCCTCGTGGAACCGGCCGTAGCGCAGCAGCCACATGGCGTCGGTCTCCTGCGCTTCCGGCAGGTCGGGACGCAGGGTGAGGGATCGGCGCAAGCAGGCGAGGGCCTCGGCGTCGCGCCCCAGGACGAACAGGGTGGCGGCGAGATCGTTGAATGCTTCGGCGCGCGTCGGGTCGATGCGGGTGGCGGTGGTCAGGGCGACCGCGGCTTCGGTGCAGTCTCCCGCTATGAACTGGCAATTGCCCAGGGCGTAGAGGAAGAACGGGTCGTCGGCGCCGGATTGGATCGCCAGTTTCAGCAGCGGGATGGCTTCCTCTGTCCGGCCGCCCTCCAGCAAGGGAACCAAGGCGTCGTGCAGCGCGATGGTATAGGGGTTCATCCGCGCCGGATCGCCCATTGATCCAGGTTGGCGGCAACCTGCTCGATGACGCCGTGCCAGCCGCCGCGCTGTTTCTGGCGGAACAGCCGCAGGCTGGGGTACCAGGGGGAGTCGTCCCGGTTCTGCATCCACCGCCAGTCCGCGCTGTGTGCCAGCATGACCCAGGCCGGAATGTTCAGCGCGCCGGCGAGATGGGCGACCGCGGTATCGACCGTGACGATCAGATCCATCGACGCCAGCAGCGCCGCGGTCTGGGCGAAGTCGCTCAACACGCTGCCGTGGTCGGCCAAATCGGGGAATCCCGCCATGGCTTGCCGATCTGCGTCGCGGATGTCGCGCTGGATGACATGGCAGGCAATATCTGTTCGTTTCAGCAGCGGCTCGAGTAGCCCCGGCGGAATCGATCGGTTCCGATCGTCGGCGTGTTGGACGCTGCCAGACCATGCCAGCCCGACGCGCATCTTTTGCCAGGGACCCAGCCTGCGGGACCATTCGGCGAGCAGCGCGGGTGCGGCTGACAGATATGGCATGGCCGAGGGGATAGTGTGCAGATCAGTACCGAACGCTGCGGGCAGGCTCATCAACGAGCAATGCACGTCGAAATCAGGCAGCGGATCACCCACCTCGAACAACTGGGTCACCCCGGGGATCGTTCGGAACAGTGCGCCCAGGCCGCGCTGCACCTCCAGCAGGACGGTGGCGCCACGGGCCGCGACCATGGGGACATAGCGAACGAACTGGATGGCATCGCCCAAACCCTGTTCGGTGGACAGCAGGATGGTGCGTCCGGACAGGTCCTCCCGACCGGTCCAGACCGGGCCGGGAAAGGCGCGCACACCGGACATCGAGGCCGGCAACGCAAGGCGGGCCTCATGTTCGGCCCAGGCGTCCGGCATCTGGCCGAGGGCCAGCCGCATCAGGCCGCGGAAGTAACGGGCCCGCACATTGCCGGGCTGCAAGGCCAATGCCAGATCGAATTGGCGGATCGCTTCCTTGGTGCGGTTCAGGCGGCCGAACAGACTGCCCAGGTCGCAATGGGCGACCGCCTTGTCGGTGGCCCGGCGCAGTGACTCCTGTGCCCAGCGCAAGGCTTCCTCCGGCCTGTTCAGAGCGACCAGCGTGGCGGCGAGGCTGCCATAGGCATGCGCCAGCGTTGGCTCCAGCACGATCGCCCGTTGCAGGTGCGGCAACGCCTCTTCATTGCGGCCGAGACCACGTAACGACTCACCCAGGTCGTTGTGCGCTCGGGCGTGGTTGGGATCGATCGCCAACGCGCGTGTCAGCAGCCAGGCGGCGTCATCCAACTGCCCCCGAAGATAGGCCAGGTGACCGAGGAAATAGACTGCATGGGCGTCCTTGCCGGAGCGCCCGATCACCAGACGCAGGGTCGCCTCGGCTTCGCCGGCCCGGCCGGATTGGTGGGCCTGAAAGGCGATCTCCAGCAGCAGATCCGTGTAATGACTCACGCGGCGGATAGCGCGGCGTCGATCGCCGCTACTACTTGCGGCCAGCCGAACAGTTCGGGTTGGCGGAACAGTCGCATGGTGGGATACCAGGCGCTGGTGGTGCCGGCGGTCAGCCAGCGGTATTCGGCGCCAAACGGCAGCATCGTCCAGGTCGGCTTGGCGAGGGAGCCGCCGAGATGGGCCAACGCGGTATCTACGCTGACGATCAGATCCATCAGTTCCACCACGGCCGCGGTGTCGGCGAAGTCGGCCAGGCCCTGGCTGTGGTCGATCAACTGCGGAAGCCCCGCCAGCGTGGTTCTGTCATCCGGCTCCATCGTGGTCTGGATGATGTGAAATTCACAGTCCTGCCGAGCGAACAAAGGTTCGAGCAAAGGCAACGGAATGGATCGGTTCCAGACCACGCTGGTGCCGGTCCAGGCGATCCCGATGCGGCGGCGTCCGTTGGACGGCCCAAGCCGCTCGCGCCATCTGGCCAGGCTGTCCGGCGGAACGGTCAGATACGGGACCGTTGCGGGAATCGTGTCCGGCATGGTGCGGAAGGCACGCGGCAAGCTCATGAAGGAGCAGTGGGTGTCGTACGGCGGCGGATCCTCACCGCGGGCATAGATGTCGGGCACGCCTGCCAGCATCGGCTTCAACGCGGGCTGGACCTCCAGGATCACGCGCGCGGCGCGTTGGCGCAGCAGGGGGATGTAGCGCAGGTACTGGATGGTGTCGCCGTGGCCCTGTTCGGCGTGCACCAGGATGGTGCGGCCGGTCAGGTCGGCGTCGCCCAGCCAGTACGGGCCCGGCGCGACCCGCCGCAAGGGCTGGCCGAGATGGGCATACCAGCGGGCTTCGTGCTTGCGCCAGCCGTTCGCGAAGTCACCGAGCGCCAGAAGCGCCAACGCTTCCAGGTAGCGGGCGTCGTTGGCGCTGGGCTGGATCTCATACACGTGGCGGTAGGCGGCGAGGGATTCGGCGTAGCGGTTCATGCCGCACAGGCACATTGCGATATCCGAATGTACCTGCATCTGGTTCGGATCGATCGTCGCGGCATGCTGGAGATGCGGTAGGGCCAGGTCGGGGCGCTGCATCGCCACCAGTACCGAACCGAGATTGGCGGCGATCGGAGCGGCATCCGGCGTGAGTTGCAGAGCACGGCTGAATAGCGCGGCGGCCTCGGCCAGGTGGCCTTGGGTCCGGCGGGTTTCGCCCAGATTGTTGTGCAGATGGGCGTCGGTGGGGGAATGTTCCAACGCGTCGGCGTAGCGGGTGGCGGATTCGTCCAGGTCGCCGCGCGATCGGGCGATGAAGCCAAGGTGGTGATGCACGTCCGCGTCGTCGCGTCCCGCCGCCAGCGCGTCACGGAAATGCACCTCGGCCGCTTCATGGTCGCCTTGCATGAAGGCGGCCCGTCCACGGTCCATCACGGTTTCGATATTGATGTCCACGGGCGGGGTCTTACCAGTGGCGCGTTGGCGGGTTCAACAGGCTGGTATTAAAAACACGGCAGGCCAATATGCCTGATCATGCCGCATCCTGAGACTTGGCTGAAAGTCTTACCCGCCGGCCTGTTCTGCGAACCGGGCGGGTTCTTCATCGACCCGCTGCGGCCGGTGGACCGAGCGGTGATTACGCATGGGCATTCGGATCATGCTCGGGCGGGGCATCGCGCGGTGCTGGCGACGGCGGACACATTGGCGGTGATGCGGGCTCGATTGGGCGACTGGGGGGAAGCCCGGCAGGCGTTGGGTTGGCATGAGCCGATCCTGCTGGGCGATGTTCGGGTCTGGCTCAGCCCGGCGGGGCATGTGCTGGGCAGCGCGCAGGTGGCGATGGAGTATCAGGGCTCACGGGCCGTGGTCAGTGGCGACTACAAGCGCGTGGCCGATCCCACTTGCGCGGGATTCGAGCCGGTGCCGTGTGATGTGTTCGTCACCGAGGCAACGTTTGCCCTGCCGGTCTTCGTGCATCCGCCGCCGGCGCATGAGATCAAGCGGTTGCTCGACAGCGTGGCATTGTTTCCGGAACGGACGCATGTTGTCGGGTGTTATGCCCTCGGAAAATGCCAGCGGCTGATCGCGCTGCTGCGGCAGGCGGGATGGGACCGGCCGATCTGGCTGCACGGTGCGCTGGACTCGATGTGCAAGGTCTATCGCGAGCGAGGGGTCGAACTGGGCGATTTGCGGCCGGCGACGGTTGCGGCGAAGGCGGAGTTGGTGGGGGCGATCGTGCTAGCTCCCCCTGGCGCTATCGCCGACCGCTGGGCTCGGCGGCTGGAGGACCCGGTGGTGGCGCTCGCCTCCGGCTGGATGCGGGTGCGGCAGCGGGCAAAGTCGCGAGGCGTGGAGTTGCCGCTGGTGATCTCCGACCATGCCGATTGGAACGAGTTGAATGCGACGCTGGATGATGTCGGCGCGCCGGAGGTGTGGGTCACGCATGGACGGGAGGAAGCGCTGATCCATGCCGCCGGTCAGCGCGGCATTCGCGGACGGGCGTTGCGGCTGCTGGGGTACGGCGACGAAGACGAGACGGAGGGTGGATGACATGACCGAACCATTGACGTTCGTGTTTGAGGACGACGGAACCATCCCGAATTCACGCCTGCCATTGCTGGTCTACCAAGCGGCCGTGCCGGCGGACGCGGCAGCGATCGAGCGCCTGTTCGCCGCCAACCACTGGCCGCCCGCCTGGCGCGACGGCGTGCATCCGTTCCATCATTTCCATAGCACGGCGCATGAGGTCCTCGGTGTCGCCCGGGGCGAGGCCTCCGTCCTGTTCGGGGGTCCGAACGGACAGGTGCTGACGGTGCGGGCGGGCGATGTCGTCGTTGTGCCGGCCGGGGTGGCGCACTGCAATCAGGGGCAGTCTTCTGATCTGTTGATCGTGGGCGCGTATCCCGACAACGGACCGGGGCCGGACCTGCGGCGGGGGAAGGCTGGTGAGCACGATGCTGCCGCCCAGGCGGTCGCCGCGGTGCCGATGCCGGCAGCGGACCCGGTTATGGGGATTGACGGGGGGCTGGTCCGGTTGTGGATGCGAGCGATGTTCTAGTGTCCTGCCCCGGAAGTTCGTCGCATCTTGCGACAGGCTTCTGGGACCGGCAGCCCCCGCTTCACCCGTTAATAACCCACCGCTACTTCCGGGCATCCGAGTAAGGATAGCGCAGTTCCCCAGTCTTCAACGCCGGCGGATACAGCACGGTCTGGGTTCCCATCCCCCGGAATTGCTCGACATCATGCCCCTGGATGCCATGGAACTGCACCTCCATCACCCGAGGCTCCGCCCACTCCCCGGTCGGGCCAAACTTGATATCCCCCACCAGCGTATGGAACGTGTGCGACCGCAGGTAATCCGCCAGCTTGGCCTGATCGGTCCCATGCGTTCCCTCCACCGCCTGGCCGACCACTTGCAGATCGGCATAAGCGAACGGCGGCAGATAATAGCCGAGTGCGTCCACGCCGCTGGTGCCCACGCGAGACTGGTATTTCTTCAGGAATGCCTGCGCCTCGGGCGTGTTATATGCCGGCACCGGCAACCAGAAATCGTAGTTGACGATGCCGTTCAGCAGCGGCCCAAGCTGAGTCTTGATGGACGTGGCCTGCAGCCCGACCATGCCGCCGCCGAACATCTTCACGTTCAGCCCGACCTCATTTGCGGCGCGCACCATGCCCACGGTATCAGGCGGATACGACCCGACGAACACCAGATCCGGATTGGTCGCCTGGATCGCCCGGATGATCGGCGAATAATCCGCCGTTGTCGGTGGATAGGTCCGGTCATAGACGATTTTGTACCCGGCGCGCTTCGCCTGCGCCCTGGCGCCATCGACGGCGTTCTTGGCGAACTCGGCGTCGGCGCCGACCAGCGCGATGGTCTTCGGCTTGGGATTGGCCTCCGCCGCCATGGCGAAGAAGCCGGCCGAGAACGCTTCCTTCGGATGCGCGCCGCCGGCCGGGATGATGGAGAAATAGTTCGGATAGTGGAACTCGCTGTTCACATCCAGGCCGAACAGCCCGACCAGGGTCAGATGGCGCTGCATGGCGACGGGTAGGGCAGGGGCGACCATATTGGTCCCGTTGCCGGCGATCAGGATGTCGACATGGTCTACATCCAGCAGTTTGGAGATGATGCCCGGCACCAGCGCCGGGTTCGACTGATCGTCATAGGTGATCAGCTTCACCGGTCGGCCGAGCAGCCCACCCTTGGCGTTGGTGTCTTCCACCCAGATCTGCATGGCCAGCAGAGCCGCCTTTCCGTTCGGCGCCAGCGCGCCGGTCTGGCCGAGGTTCAGGCCGATGGTGAGCGGTTCGGCGGCGTGGACGGCTCCACCCGCCATGATGGCAATCGGCAGCAGTCGGCAGGCAAGGCGTGTAAGCCACGACATGGATGTTCCCCCGGGGACGTTTTATTTCGTAGCAGCGTAGCGCTGTTTCGATGCCGAGCGGAAGGGGGCCGGCTAGACGCCCAGGTGGCGGCGCAGGATCGTCGGGTCGCGGCGCAATTCCTCCGTCGGCCCCTCATGCATCACATGTCCATTATTCAGTATATACGCTCGGCTTGCCAAATTCAGTGCCGCCGCGATATTCTGTTCCACTACAATAATGGTCAGCCCAGTCGCCGCCAGGTCGCGGCAAACCCGCACCAGGTCATGCACGATGATCGGCGCCAGCCCCTCGAACGGTTCGTCAAGCAGAACGATTTTCGGATCGCGGACCAGAGCACGGGCAATCGCCAGCATCTGCTGCTCGCCGCCGGACAGATCGGTGCCGCGGCTGGAACGCCGCTCCTTCAGCCGAGGGAACATCTCGTAGATGCGGTCCAGTGGCCAGCGCTTGGGCGCGGTCAGCCCGGCCAGCACGATATTGTCCTCGACATTCAGGCTACCGAAGACGCGCCGATCCTCCGGAACCAGTTGCATGCCCAGCTTAGCGATGGTGTGCGCCGGCCGCCCCGCGACCGACACGCCGTCCAGCACGATCCGCCCACCCCGAGGCCGCACCACGCCCATCAGGCTTTTCAGCGTCGTGCTCTTGCCCGCACCGTTACGGCCCAGCAAGGCAACGACCTCATGCTGTTCGACCCGCAGGGCAATGTCGAACAAGATGTGACTGTCGCCGTAGTAGCTGTTCAGGCCTTCGACTTCCAGCAGGCTCATTCCACGACCTCGCCGCCGAGATAGGCGTCCTGCACCGCCTTGCTGGCCTGGATTTCGGCCGGCGTGCCGTCGGCCAGGACGCGGCCTTCGCACAGCACGGTGATCCGTTCGGCCAGCCCGAAAATGGCGTCCATGTCGTGCTCGACCACGATCAGCGTGCGGCCGACGCGGATACGCCTCAGAAGCTGCACGGTCTCCGCTCGTTCCTGCGGGCTCATGCCGGCCAGCGGCTCATCCAGCAGCAGCAAGGTGGGTTCGCTGGCCAGCGCCAGGCCGATCTCCACCCGCCGCTTTTCGCCATACGCCAGGTCGCCGACAGCGACATCCGCCCGTCCCGTCAGGCCGATCAACGCCAAAGTATGGGCAATCTGGTCTGTCACGCCGGCAACGTGCGTCGCCCGGCGCAACAAATCGATACGGAAACGACCCCGGGCGGCGGCCAGCGCCGAAATCGCAAGATTTTGCCGCACCGTCAGCTTGGTGAAAAGCTGGTTGACCTGATAGCTCTTGGTCAAGCCGATCTGGCACACATCGGTCACGTCCCAGCCGGTGATGTCGCGCCCCTGGAAGCGGATAGTGCCGGCACTGGGCGCCATCTCGCAGGTGATCATCTTGAAGAACGTGCTTTTGCCGGCGCCGTTCGGGCCGATGACGCCACGCAACTCGCCCGCTTCGACGGCAAAATCGATGTCGTTGTTCGCCAGCAGGCCACCAAAGCGGCGAGTCAGTCCGCGCACTTCCAGCACTGGCCCCGGCGGCGGCGCCGGCCTAGCCTTCGGCGGCGCGTCGGCCGGCAGCGGTGCCTCGTCCGTCGGCACGACCGACCGGCGGGGCCGCAGCAGCGCAACGAGGTCGATCACCCCACCGATCACCCCGCGGCGCAGGAAGCAAACCAGCAGGACGAAGATAATACCCAGCACCAGCTTCCAGGCAGCACCCAGGCCAAGGCCCGACTGCAGGAAGTCACGCAGGTACAGCCACACGGCGGCGCCCGCCAGCGGACCGAACAGCATCCCGGGGCCGCCGATCATGGTCTGCATGATCAGTTCGCCGGAGGTGTCGAAGGTAAATGCATCCGGCGGCATGTAGCCTTGCAGCACCCCCAGCAGCCCTCCGGCGAACCCGGCATAGGCGGCGGCGATGGTGAACGCCAGCAGCTTATAGCGCTCCACCGCATGGCCCACGGCGCGTGCCCGGATCGGGTTGTCGCGGATCGCCATGAAGACGGCACCGACCGGCGAGTGGACGATGCGCCTGGCGATGACGATGCCGACCAGGAAGCAGATCGCCAGGAAGGTGTACATCGAAAACCCGGTGCCCACCCGCCACGTCACGAAACCCAGGTTGAAAACCGGGCTCGGCACGCCGGATAGCCCATTCTCCCCACCGGTAAAGGCGGACAGCGGCGAATTCTCGACGAAGAAGAACGTCTCGGCGATCGCCACCGTGATCATGGCGAAATAGATGCCAGTGCGGCGCAGCGCGATCAGTCCGACCAGCACGCCGGTCACCGCCCCGGCGATGGTGCCGATCACCAGCGCCAGCATGACGTTGGTGATCAGCCCGTTGATGGTCAAATAGGCGGCCATGAAGCCGCCGGTGCCGAAGAACGCCGATTGTCCGAACGACAACAGGCCGGTGAAGCCGAACAGGATGTCGAAGCCGATGCCGAACAGTCCCAGCACCAGGATGCGGTTCATCGTATCGGCGGCAAACCCCAGCGAGGGCAAGATGAACGGGGCGGCGATCAGTCCGCAAGCGGTCAACACATCCGGCAGGAAGGCCCGCCAGACAGTCATCGTGTCCCGGTTTGTCATGTGCGTGACGACTGCCCCAGCAATCCTTGCGGTCGAAACAACAGCACCAGTGTCATCACCACGAACAGCATGACCTGCGAGTAGCTTGGGTCGAACATCGAGGTGATGCTGAGGATCTCACCGGCGATCAGGCCGCCCAGGATGGCGCCGGGAAACGACCCGACGCCGCCGATCACCACGACAACGAAGGTTTCCACCAGAATCTGGTCACCCATGTCGGGCGTCAGCGGCACCACCGGCGCATTGACGATGCCGGCAAAACCGGCGGCCGCGGCGCCGATTCCGAACACCAGCATGAACACCCGGAAGACGTTGATGCCCAGCATGTCGACCATGCCGGCATCCTCGATGCCGGCGCGCACGATCATGCCGATACGGGTTCGATACAGTACCACGTACAGCGCTGCCAGCGCGACGGCGATGATGCCCATCACGTAGAGTCGGTAGGTGGGGTAGATCAGGAATCCCATCCGGGTGATGCCGCTGGCCCAGTCGGGCGGCGAGACCTGCAGCGACAGGCTGCCGAAGCCAAGCCGTACCAGCTCGACGAAGACGATGCCTAGTCCGAAGGTGACCAGCAACTGATCCTCCGGCGGGCGGCGATAGAAGTGACGGATCAGCACCTGCTCCGTCACCACGCCGATCACCAGCACGCACAGCGTGCCGCCGACCAGCGCGAGGGCGAAGGAGTGGGTGTACTGATAGGTAACGAAACCGCCATAGCCACCCATCATGAACATCGCACCATGCGCGAGATTGAGCACCCCGAGCGTGCCGTAGATGACGGTCAGTCCTGAACTGATCAGTGCGAGAAGGGCGCCCAGCGCCAACCCGTTGAACAGTTGAGAAATGAAGTTCGGCCAGCTCAGCATGTCGTGTCGCGCATGGAGTGGATGTCCATCGATGTCAGGTTACCGAACCAAGCTTGCAGGCGAACGCATCCGGCGCCTGCATCAGCCCTTCCCCCGGCACCAGTGCGACGACGTCGAAGTAATCGTCCGGCGATTTCATCGCCGACGGCTTTTTGCCACGGGTGACGACCACCGGGCGGATAAGCTGATGATCCGCCGCGCGCCACTTTACCGGCCCCAGGCCGGTCTGCATGGTGCGCCCGGATTCATAGGACTTGATGACGTCGCCCGGATAGAACGTCTTGGCGTGCTCCACCGCGTCCGCCCACAGGGCCACCTGCATATAGGCGACATGCGCCGCCCATTCCGGCTTGTAGCCATACTTGGCGTTGAACGCGTCGACGAACGCCTTGGCGATCGGATTCTTGTCGCCCAGGGTCCACCAGAACTCGGTGGTGCCGTAAACGCCCTGCATCAGGTCGGCGCCGACCTCCTTGCTGAGGAACGGCGACAGGTACGGCATCACGAGCTTCATCTTATCGAGGATGCCGAACTGCTTCGCCTGCTTGATCGACCCGACGGCATCGTTGCCGAAGTTGACGTTGATCAGCACCTCGGCACCGCTGTTGGCGATATTCAGCAGGAACGAACTGTAGTCCGGCGCGCCAAGCGGGCAGACCTGATCGGTGATGGTGGTCCAGCCGGCCGGTTTCAGGAATTCCTGCATCGAACCGGTCACCGAGTGGCCGTATGTGTAGTCCGGCGTCAGATAGGCGACTTTTTTGCCCTTGCCGAAGGCCTTGATCAGTTCCGGTGCGATGGCCGCCGCCGCCGTATAGGCATAATGACACGCTCGGAAGGAGTATCGCACGCAATCCTTCCCGCTGGTGTCGTTGGATCCGGTGACCAGCGGCAGGTAGATCACATGCTCCCGCTGCGCCAACTTGTTGATTGCGACCGCGACAGCACTGCTGACAGACCCGGCGATCATGATCGCCTTCTTATCGCTGATGAAGCGTGACTGTGCCTGTACGGCGGTATTCGGCTTCGCCTCGGAGTCGGCGACGTCGAACTCGACCTTCTTGCCGAGGACTCCGGTTTTGGTCAGCGGCGAAATCTTACGGATCAGTTCGTTTCCGCTGTTCAGGTGGGCGATGGCCAGTTCGAAGCCTTTGCGCTCATCCGTGCCGGCGGCGGCGTAGGTTCCGGTAAGAGGCGTGCAAAGGCCGACGAAAACCGATGGGCCGGTGGTGCCGGCCGGGTAATTGCCCAGCGGTGCTTCGGCGGCAAGCGCCGGATGAGACAGGGCAGCACCGGTCGCCAGGGCGCCGGCGATCCCGAGGCCGCCGCGCATCAGGTCGCGGCGCTGTACCGCTGCCGTGTCGAGGACGTTCGTTTTGCTCATTAGCCAACACTCCCTGATCTATTATTGGCTACCCGGCGATGACGCAGGGTGCGCTTGATTCGTGTACAAACAAACGTGACTTGTTGCAACAGGCGAAGATAAACCCCGGCCTCGCAGCGGGATGTAAATTCGCGATAAGTTTCCTCTGTTTAGGGGCGGGACAAAAGAGATGCCCGCTGTCTGGCCGACCATTGGGCGGTTAGCGGGCCGAGTATCCGGTTTTGCTGATGAGACTTCAGGTGCAGGCGGGATTGGCCGCCCGGCAATTTGCCGCGAACCCCTCGGATATGAATTCCGGCCGCTTGTAGAGACCCTTCATCCAGCTTGCCACCATGCAGAGTTCGTCCAGCTTCACCACCTCGTCGAGCGTTCCGGGTGGAAAGCGAAGCGAAAAGCTCTCGGCGATGATCCCCAGCACAACCTCGATCTGCTCAATCATCAGGCCGCAGTCGGATTCCAGCACGGCCGAACGCGTCAGGGCGGCTTCGTCCACGTCGTACTCGTCACGGATGAGTTTCACGATCCAGCGGAACATGTTCATCTAGTTTTTCATCGTCTGTCGGGTATGTCATGGCGTGCGTCTCGATCGTGCCGGAAATAGCCGCCCTCCAGTGTGCCATCGATTTAATGAACAATGTATGAATGGGCGGACTGGCCACCGGTCCGGGCTGTGGGGCTTTCCCCAAACGCCGTCTCGCGCGACATTGGCGGCATGCTCGCACAGCCCACCCTTCGTCCGCCCCGAGTCTCCCGGGAAACCCGTCTGACCGCGGTGATCGTGGCCTCCGCGCTGTTCATGCAGAATCTCGATTCGACGATCATTGCGACGGCGCTGCCGACGATGGCGCGGTCGTTCGGCTACGATCCGATACGGATGAACGTGGCGCTGACGTCGTATCTGCTCAGCCTGACGGTGTTCATCCCGGCCAGCGGGTGGGTGGCCGACCGTTATGGCACGCGCAACGTGTTTCGGGCGGCGATCGTGGTGTTTACCATTGGCTCGATCCTGTGCGGCCTGTCGAACGGGCTGCCGGCGCTGGTGGCGGCGCGGGTGCTGCAAGGGGTCGGCGGGGCGATGATGGTGCCGGTTGGGCGGTTGCTGCTGTTGCGGACCGCGGCGAAGTCGGAACTGGTGGCCGCCATGGCGTGGCTGACCATGCCGGCCCTGCTGGGGCCAGTGGTCGGGCCGCCGCTGGGGGGCTTCATCGTTACCTACTTCAACTGGCGCTGGACGTTCTTCATCAACATTCCCGTCGGCCTGATCGGCATCGCCGCGGTCAGCCTGTTCATCCAGGATTTCCGTGAGCCGCCCAAGGGCGCCTTCGATCTGCGCGGCCTTGTGCTGACCGGCGCAGCGCTGATCTGCGTGATGTTCGGGCTGGAAACCGTCGGCCGCGGGCTGGTGTCGCCATGGCTGACCGAGGCGATGATCGCCGCCGGCCTGGCGGTCGCGTTCCTGTACTATCTGCATGCCAGGCGGACGGCTGCGCCGCTGCTGGATTTCACCCTGATGCGGCTGCCCTGTTTCGGCTTGTCGTTCAGCGCCATGATGCTGTTCCGCACCGGGATTGGGGCGATCCCGTTCCTGCTGCCGATGATGTTGCAGGTTGGCTTCGGCGACGCGGCGGTGGAGAGCGGGCTGATCACTTTCGCCAGCTCCGCCGGCGCGCTGGTGATGAAGCCGGCGGCGCAATATGCGCTGCGGATATTCGGCTTCCGTGACACACTGATCTGGAACGGTGTGCTGTCGGCCATCATGCTGACGATGTGCGCGCTGTTCCGCCCCACCTGGCCGGCGGCGGCGATCTACTTCGTGCTGCTGGTCGGCGGCTTCCTGCGGTCCTTGCAGTTCACCGCCTATAACACGCTGGCCTATGGCGATGTGCCACGTTCGCAGATGAGCGCGGCGACCAGCCTCTACACCGCTGGGCAGCAACTTGCGGCGACCGTCGGGGTCTCGGTCGGCGCGCTGGCGCTGGAGGTGGCGCGCGCGATGTCGCACCATCCGGCGCCGGAGAACTCGGATTTCAGCGCCGCGTTCGTCGTGGTGGGATTGATGACCCTTGCAGCGGCTCCGATCGCGTTCTTCATGCCGCTCAGTGCTGGGGATGACCTGACCGGCCGGCGGACTGCCGCGGGACCCCCCGCGCCGACGCCCGTCCCGGCGCCCCGGGCAGGGCAATAGTCAGGCCCGCAGCTTCCCCTCGCTGACGATTATGGCCTGGCCGCCGATCCTTGCCTGCCGCAATCGGCCTTCGGCGACATCGAGCGACACCGTGATGCGCGACGGACGTCCCATGGCATCGCCTTGCTCGATGACGAAGCTGTGGTGCCCGTCGGCGGGTTTTTCGGCGTCCATGAATACTCCGGCGAAGGCGGCAGCGGCCGATCCAGTCGCGGGATCTTCCGGCACTCCCACGCTTGGTGCGAACATTCGCGCATGGAAGCGGTGCGCCGGATCGAGCGGTTCGGCGCAATAGACGAACGCATTGGTGAACCCGTCGTTGCCGATATCGAACGCCCGAACGAAGGCTTCACCCTGTGGACGCGCCCGGGTCACCGCGTCGCGGCTGCGCAACGGTACGCAGCGGAAAGGATTTCCGGCCGAGTAAAGCCCCGGTTCGTGGGTGCCGAAGCCGATATCGTCTTGCTGAAGACCCAGGCCCAGCGCGAGGGTTGCATTGTCGGGCAGGGGACCGATGCGCTGCGGAAGGCGGGGCAGGGTAAAGGTGGCGTGCCCGCGATCGGCGCTCAGAACCTCGACGGCACATGGTACGAGGCCAATTTTCTCCTCCAGGACGAATGCCCCGGCGCCGTTCGGGTCGAGCAGGGCCAGCAGCACGGCGGTGCCGACGGTTGGATGGCCGGCGAAGGGAACCTCGCGACCGGGTGTAAAGATGCGCAGGCTGGCCCGGTTGGCCTGGTTCGTGGGCGGGCCGACGAACACGGTTTCCGATAGGTTGAACTCCCGAGCGATTGCCTGCATGCGCTGGTCGTCAAGGTCCTGTGCATCGAGCACGACGGCGAGCGGATTGCCTGCGAGGGCCTGTCCGGTGAAGACGTCGAGGGTATGGAAGCGGCGCGTCATGTCGTTGATACCTTGTCGAGAGCCGTTGAAATGGCGGACAACGCCGCGTCGAGGTCTTGCAGGGGAAGCAAGCCAAAACCAAGCCGGAAATTCCGAGCCTCGTCGCCGAACCAGATGCCGTTGGCGACGCGGACGCCATGACTGGCCAGTTCGTGGTAAAAGCGGCCGACAGCGGCATCGTCGAACCTGTCCGGACGCAGCCGCACGCAGCAGAGCGCCCCGGCATTTGGACGGACCCACTCGACGCGATCCGCGTTCCGCTCGACCCAGGCGGCGGTGCGTGCCAGACAGGCCGCGAAATGATCGCGCCGGGACTGCTGGCTTTGCCCCAAAACCCGACACGCCAACGCCTCGTCCACGGCCGAACAGGAAATCACGGTGTTGAATTTCCCGACAAGCAATTGCTGGCGTAGGGCGGGATCACGGGTGACGGCCCATCCGATGCGTAAACCGGGTGCGCCGTGGCATTTGGACAAAGACGCGACGGAAACGATTTTTGGGCTAAGACTGACCAGGCTGGGGGGAACCGGATCATCGCCATACACGGCTTCCCGATAGGTCTCGTCCATTAGCAGATAAGCGTCGGGGCATCGCGCCTGCATCGCCACGAGGACCGCGCGAACGGTCGCCGGCGGGATGGCCACGCCGGACGGGTTCTGTGGTGACGCGAAACTGACCAGTTTCGTTCGTGCCGACAGCGCCGCGCACACGGCGGCCGGGTCGGGCTGGTACCCACGGCCGAAGTCCAACGTCACCGTGCGCACCTCGGCGCCGACCGCTTCCAGCGCCGAACGGGCGAGAGGAAACAACGGCGCGGTCGTGACCGCCTCATCGCCCCGGTCGCACAGGATGAACGCCAGCAGGAACAGCGCATGCATGCCCCCCGCCGTGACGACGACGTCATCCGGATCAACCCCGTTCCGTTCGGCGATCATCGCCCGCAGCCCGGGGTCTCCCGCGGGGGAACCATAGCCGAGGCGCACATCGTCCGGCTCCAGCACATCGCGCAAGTACAGGTCCGGCCCCAAACTCTCCGCCAGGTCGAAGCGAGGGGAGGGACCGACCAAAGTCATGATGTCGTTGATTGGAAACTGTGCCATCCCCGACGATGTAGCCGGTCAAAAAAGATGATAACAGATACAGATAACTGGAATTGTACCCATAACAGTTGTAGGGACCGAGTCCGACAATCAGGGCACGATCCATGCGAGCACACCCAGCCCACCGGTATGAGGAATTGGCGGCCTACGTCACCGCCCTGATCGACAACGGCACGCTGCCGGCGAACGGCCGGGTGCCGTCATTACGGGACATCGCCAGCCAGCGCCGCGCCAGTCTTTCGACCGCCCTGCACGCCTATCGCCTGCTGGAGGATCGCGGCGTCATCGAGGCGCGCCCTCGCTCCGGCTACGTCGTCGCCAAGACCCGCCCGTCCGCGCTGCCAACCCCGTCGCTGTCCACGCCACCCGGCAAGCCGGTCAACGTCGCCGTATCCAGCGTCGTGCTGGACTTGCTGGAGCACGCCGCCGACCCTCGTCTGGTACCGCTGGGCTGCGCAATCCCCAGTGCTACCCTATTGGCGGCCGGTCACCTCGACCGCTACCTGGCTCGGGCCGCTCGTGTACGCGGCGGCGAGTACAACACCTACACAGTCCCCAAGGGCGATCCCCGGCTGCGGCAGGAAATTGCCCGCCGAGCCCTGCGCTGGGGACAGGTTCTGCCGCCCGAGGACATCGCCATCACCTGCGGCTGCACCGAGGCATTGGCGCTGGCCTTGCGCACCGTCGCCAGACCCGGGGACACGATCGCGGTCGAATCCCCGACCTATTTCGGGATGCTGCAGGCGATCGAGGCCCTCGACCTGAAGGTGCTTGAACTGCCGACCGACGCGCGAACCGGGGTCGACCTGCCAACATTGCAGCGGGCACTGTCATCCGGCGCGATCAGCGCCTGCCTGCTATCTTCCAGCTTCAACAACCCGCTCGGTTGCACGATGCCGGAGGACAAGAAGATCGCCGTCCTGGACCTGCTGGCCGCACACGGCGTGCCGCTGATCGAGGACGACATCTATGGCGATATCTATTTCAGCAAGGAACGACCGGTGCCGTTCATGGCGTTAGACCGTCACGACAACACGATCTATTGCAGCTCGTTCTCCAAGACCATCGCGCCCGGCTACCGGATCGGCTGGGTGGCGACCGGACGCCGCATGCGCCGCCTGCTGGAGAACAAGTTCGCCTCGACGCTCTGCGGACCGGGCCTGCCGCAAGCGGCCCTGGCGGATTTTCTGTCGTCAGGCGGCTACGACCTCCACCTGCGTCGGATCAGGCGAACCTTTGAGGACAACCTGCACCAGATGATCCGCACCATCGATCGCGCGTTTCCGAGCGGCACGCTGGTGTCCCAACCCGCCGGCGGGTTCGTGCTATGGGTGGAGCTGCCGGCCGCCATCTCGACACGGGCGCTGTTCCGCCGCGCGCTGGAGCAAGGGGTCTGCTTCGCACCCGGCGACGTGTTCTCCGCCAGCGATCGTTACGCCAACTGTATGCGCCTGAGTTGCGGGCAGATTTGGGACGACCGGATGGAAAACGGGCTGCTCCGGCTGGGCATGCTGGTCCGGGAAGCAATGAAAGGCCAGCAAGAAACCGTCATCTGAACGATCGCCGCGAACAGGTTCGGAAGCAATCCACGTGCGGCATTTCCTCACGGCATCGACGGCCGGTTCAGCCCATGGTTCATCCGGTATAAGCCCGAGCCGTATCTATACCCAGTATATACATCAGGGTTCCGGTCTGTGGATCTTCCAGTATCTGACGATTTTCCTGACATGGCGTCCAGATGCGATCCGTGATGTTACGCTCTTGCGCGCGAGGTTTGTATTTATACTCGACGAGGACAGCCCAGGACTTCCCGGGGATAGGGTAGACTGCGAATCCATGAGGTTCGAATATGATCCGGAGAGCGGAAGCGGACCAAATAGAAATGTGACCACGGCGAAGCGGGTCCACGTAATCGATATCCTCGTTCCGTACGTAGTCTGTCAGTCCCGTATTGATGATATAGCACGCCCCTTCCGCGGACACGCGTGCGAGGTCGGCCGCCATTCCCGACAGCATTTTAGGGGTCAGGTGTTCGACAACTTCAATGCAGGAGCCACATTGGAATGGTTGAGAAAAAGACGCCAGAGAGCCAACCTTGTAATTGGGATGTCTTGTTCTGTATTGCAACGCCGGAGGGAACAGTTCGACGCCGTGAAACAGGGCACTTGAGCTTGGCAACACCCAGCTTAACGAATCGAGAATATAGCCGGGTCCGGTTCCTATATCGATGAATCGCTTGATCGGCACTCGACAATATAAGATGGCCTCGGCGACCCTGGCCAGGGCCGGTCCCCACGCCCTTTCGCGCGCTGTGCCCAATTCCGATTCCCAATACGCCTTCTCGTAGCTGCGAATCTGCTCGCCGGCGTCAATTCTTGCCATAACGCCGCCAGCAATGAATATAAAATCGCAAGCATTGCATTCATAATACATGAAATTGTCAATCTGCCGGAAGGCCGGCCGCTCTCCACGACCACACACCGGGCAGGTTGCATCGCCTCGACTCATTGAAATCGTTCCCATCCTTAACTAGCTGGTGGTCCGATCCGGACAGAAATACCCTGGTGAAGCGGCCCACAAACATCAAGCACCCGACGCTGATCTTCCCCGGGTCGATCTTCGGCCGTTTGTACAGATCGCCCGTCGACGCCCAAAGCAGCGCCATTCGCCGCATAGGCGCTGTCATATTCGATCACCCGAGCGATCTCCGCCATTGCATCCTGACCGTAAAGCCGCCCCAGAAGATACAGTGTCGTATCGATCGCCAGCGACACCCCGCCGCCGGTCACCACGCCCGCATCCACCACCTGCGCCGCCACGGTCCGAACAGAACCGCCACGACCAAGCTGTTCCAACGGCGCGACAGAATCTGTCCCAACCGCATGGCGCCGAGTCGTGGCGCAACGCCCGTCCAGCACCCCGGAAACACCCAAAATCATCGCCCCGGTGCAGACCGAGGCGACCCCCTCCGGCCGCAACCCCCGCAGAAACGCCAGGATCGCCTCATCGGCCGCGGCCCCCGGGCCAGCCCGCATCGCCGCAG
>DATAZJ010000265.1:0-4784 GCA_036272115.1 Rhodopila sp.
GAACTGTTCCCGACCCATGTGCGAGCCACCGCCGTCTCCTTCTGCAACGGCTCCGGCCGCGTGGTCACCAGCTTCGGGCCGCTGGTCGCCGGACTCCTGGTCGGGATGATGGGCGGCTCGTTCAACCAGGCAACGGCCATCATCACCTGCTTCGCCGGCCTCAGCATCATCGCCGCGCTCCTCGGGCGGGAAACCAAGGATGAGGTGCTGCCGGACTGAACCCGGAATCAGTCGTCAGTGTCCGTCCGCCCGTGCTATCTCGCACCTGCATTGTCAGGAGCGGAGTTATGATCAAGACGTCGATTGTCGCTACGGCCGTATTGGCATTGGCCGTAGGATCGGCGCGAGCGGACGCCGCCGGTCACGCCTTGCCGCCCCCCACCGTGGATGAGGCACCATCCACCGGCCCGCAGACCGCCGTCTTCTCGGGCGGCTGCTTCTGGGGCGTGCAAGGCGTGTTCGAGCACGTGAAAGGCGTCACCAGGGCCGTCTCCGGTTACGCCGGCGGCCACGTCGCCAATCCGAACTATGAACAAGTCAGTTCCGGCAGCACCGGCCACGCGGAATCGGTGAAAGTGACCTTCGACCCCGCCAAGGTCAGCTATGGCACGCTGCTGCGCATCTTCTTCTCGGTCGCGCTCGACCCCACCCAGAAAGACCGCCAAGGCCCTGATTGGGGCACGCAATACCGCTCCGAACTGTTCGTGAACAACGCCGGACAGCAGCGTGTCGCCAAGGCCTACATCGCGCAACTCGACGCTGCGCACGCGTTCGGCAAGCCGATCGTCACCCGTATCGACCAGGCCGGCCCGTTCTATCCGGCCGAGGCCTATCATCAGGATTACCTCGACCTGCACCCGGATCAGCCGTACATCGCGATCAATGACATCCCGAAGGTCGAGGCGCTGCAAGCATTGTTCCCCGGAAATTGGCGTCCGACGCCGGTCAAGGTCGGCCAGTTGGCATCAACCGACTAGTACCGATCGCAGTAAAGCGCGGGTCACGAGGTGACCGCGATTTCCCGCGTGAATCGGTCATCCAGACAAAACTGCGACGTATCGCGCTTCTATGATGCGCGATACCAAGCGCAGGACGCATCAACACGCGACGCCGCGTCCGGCGAAGTCCCAGCCCGCCGAGGAGGTGCCTCACGATGACCATTACCATCACCGCCTTTGAACGATCGCCCGACGGCGGCAAGGGGCTGGCGCGTGATACCCGCGTCCGCTGGGCGCTTGAAGAAGTAGGTCAACCCTACGAGGTTCGTCTGGTTTCGTTTCGCGCGATGAAGGAGCCTGCGCATCTGGCACTGCATCCGTTCGGCCAGATTCCCACCTATGAGGAAGGCGACCTCGCCCTGTTCGAGACGGGCGCGATCGTCTTCCATATCGCCGAACATCATGCCGGCCTGCTGCCGGAAGATGCCAATGCCCGAGCGCGCGCGATCACTTGGATGTTTGCCGCCCTCAACACGGTGGAACCGCCGATCTTCGAGCTCACAACCGCCAGGATTCTGGAAAGCGACAAGCCCTGGAGCAAGCAGCGCATGCCGCTGGTCGAGAGTCGCGTCCGCGCTCGGTTGGAGCAACTTTCCGCGCGCCTGGGTGATGCCGACTGGCTCGATGGTGGGTTCGGCGCGGGCGACCTGTTGATGGTGTCGGTGCTGCTCAGGGTGAGACTGTCGGGCATCCTGGACGAATACCCGAACCTGGCTGCCTATGTGGCGCGCGGCGAAGCGCGGCCCGCCTACAAGCGGGCTTTCGTCGCGCAATTGGCGGTCAACACCGCCACGCCACCGACCGATTGAGCTGCGTCCTAAGCTCGAAGTCGCCATCGAGATTTTTCGTCAGCCCGCGTGTGCCGACGCTGGATTACCTCTTCAGAAACGCCTCGAACGCCTCCTTGTAATCCGGGTGCCAGCGCGACAGCGGCACCCGGTTCTCCGTAATGTCCTGCGCACCCCACAAAATCCGTTTGTTGTCGACTTCGGTCGTCACCTCGTTATCCGGGCAGATGATATAGAAATCCCCCCGGTTCATCCGCTCGACCAACATGTCCACCACCTGCTCCGGCGTCCACGCGCCCGGCGGCTTTTCCGTCCGATTGCGCCGCGTCATCCCGGTAAATGTAGACCCAGGCACCAGCAGATGCGCCGAGATCCGCGCACCCTCCTCATTGCGCAGACTATGTGCCAACGCTTCGGTCAGCACCTTCACCCCGGCCTTGCTGACGTTATACGCGGTATCGCCCGGTGGGCAGGTAATCCCCTGTTTCGACCCTGTATTGACAATGGCACACGCGTTGCGCTGCGCCAGCATGGACGGCGTGAAAATCTGCACCCCGTTGATCACGCCCCAAAGATTGACCTCCAGCACCCGCCGCCAACGATCGACGTGCTCATAAGGCCCGCCGCCCGGTGATGTGCCGGCATTGTTCATCAGCACCCCAACCTCGCCGAAACGAGCATACACCGCATCACGCAAGGCCTGCACCGACTCCAGACGACTGACATCTGTAGCCACGGTCAGCACCGCATCGCGCCCGGACACATCGACGACGCTTTCGGCAGCCCGCTCCAACGCCTCCGCCGAAAGATCGGCAAGACAGACCTTCAGCCCCATACCGGCAAACCGCACGGCCGCCGCAAGGCCGATGCCGCTGGCCGCACCGGTGATCACCGCGACGCGGCCGGCTTGCAGGGCAGGGTGGTTGGTCATCAAAATTGCTCCTTCGCAGAGGGTGGCCTTGGCCGATCGTCGTATCCAGGCTTATATAACGCGGGAAGCCTCAGGCACGAGGCCTCGGGTCTGTCAGGAGAGGAATACAGCATGGAACACGAACGGCAGCACTATGTGAACGGCGGCTGGGTCGATCCGTTGCAACCCACCCTGCTCGACGTCGTCGATCCGTCCACCGAGGAAGCCTTCACCAAGATCGCCGTCGGCGGTCCCAAGGACGTCGATCGCGCCGTCGCCGCCGCGAAGGCCGCGTTTCCATCCTTCGCCCGCACCTCCCGCAAGGACCGCCTGGACCTGCTGAAGGCCATCCTGTCCGAATACAACAAGCGCCGCCAGGACATCGCCGAGACCCTCTCCCGGGAGATGGGCGCCCCGCTGAAATTCGCCTTCAACGCCCAGTCCGGCACCGGCACCTCGCACCTGACCCGCATGATCCAGGTGCTGGAGACCTACAAGTTCGAGGATGTTGAAGGCTCCACCCTGATCGCCCGCGAACCCATCGGCGTCGTCGGCCTGATCACCCCCTGGAACTGGCCGATCAACCAGATCGTCTGCAAAGTCGCGCCAGGCATCGCCGCCGGCTGCACGATGGTGCTGAAACCGTCGGAAGTCGCCCCACTGAACGCCATCATCTGGTCGGAAGTCATGCACGCCGCGGGCGTCCCCGCCGGCGTCTACAACATGGTTCAGGGCGAGGGCGGCGTGGTCGGCGAAGCCATGTCTTCTCATCCTGATATCGACATGATGTCGTTCACCGGCTCCACCCGCGCCGGCATCCTGGTGGCCCAGGCCGCCGCGAAGACGGTGAAGCGCGTCTCCCAGGAACTCGGCGGCAAGTCCGCCAACATCCTGCTGCCCGATGTCGATTTCCAGACCGCCGTCACCAAGGGCGTCCTGGGCATGATGGGCAACAGCGGCCAGTCCTGCAACGCACCCACCCGCATGTTCGTCCCTGCCGACCGGCATGAGGAAGTGAAGGCCATCGCCAAGGCCGCCGCCGAACGCGTCGTGGTCGGCAACGTCGCCGACACCGGCACCACGATCGGCCCGGTGGTCAGCGAGGTGCAGTTCAACAAGATCCAGCGCCTGATCCAGGCCGGCATCGACGAAGGCGCGGAAGTGGTGACCGGCGGCCCCGGCCGTCCCGAAAACCTCAACCGAGGCTATTTCGTCCGCCCCACCGTCTTCGCCGGCGTCCGCAACGACATGACCATCGCGCGCGAGGAAATCTTCGGCCCCGTCCTGGCGATCCTACCCTACAAGGACGAAGCCGACGCCGTCCGCCTGGCCAATGAAACGGTCTACGGACTGGCCGCCTACGTGCAATCCGGCGACATCAAGAACGCCCGCCGCGTCGCCGCCGAGATGCGCGCCGGCAACGTCTTCGTGAACTATCCGGTCAGCGACACCGCCGCGCCGTTCGGTGGCTACAAGCAGTCCGGCAACGGCCGCGAATACGGCAAATGGGCGTTGGACGACTTCACCGAGATCAAGGCGGTGATCGGCTACGAAGCCGCCTGATGAGCAAAGCCGCCGGGGGAAACCACACATCCATGGCCATCCCCCGGCGAGCCCTCCTCGGCGGCTTGCTCGCCCTGCCGGCCGGTCTGGCCGAGGCCCAACCCGCCCCGGTCCAGATCTACGCCGCCATGACCTTTCGCCCGGCGTTGGAACGCGTCCTGGCCGCCTATCGCGACACCGGCGGCACCGCCGTCGCGGTCTATGCGCCAACCCCGGTACTCATCCACCAACTCGCCGCCGGCGCCCCGGCCGATATCCTGCTGACCGCCGACCCAACCTGGATGAATGAGGCCGTACGGCAGAAACTGGTCCGCCCCGATTCCCGCAAAGACCTGATGACCAACGACCTCGTGCTGGCTGGCCCCGCCGGCAGCCCGATCGCCGACACCATCACCCGGACATTCGCACTGACCGCCCTGCTGCGCGGCGGCCGTCTCGCCATGTGCGACCCCGACAACGACCCGGCCGGTCGCTACGCCAAGCAAAGCCTCCAGGCGCTCGGTTTTTGGCCAGCAATCCAGCCCC
>DATAZJ010000266.1:0-5483 GCA_036272115.1 Rhodopila sp.
CGCCGCGCGGCCACTATTCGCCGATTGCCAGTGGCGCGCAACACGGGGGCACCAGGCAGGGGGCACCAGGCAGGGGGCACCAGGCAGGGGGCGCCAGGCGGGGGGCGCCAGGCTGGGGGCGTCAGGCTAGGGGTGCCAGGCGGGGGGACGCCAGACGGCGGGGGTTAGGCGGCGTAACCCAGCCAACTGGTCTCGGCGGGGTCCAGCAGGGGTTCGGCGTGGACGCCGGGGGCAGGCGGCGGCATGCGGAAGGGGCGGCGGGCGATGGCCAGCAGTTCGTCGGTTTCGTCTTCGTTGCTGCCTCGGCGCAGGATGACCAGGCCTCGGCGCAGCGGGGCGGAGGAGCTGAGGCAGCGCAGGGCCTGGGTTTCCAGCAGGTCGGGGCCCCAGCCCAGGCGGCGCCAGCGTGCCAGCCAGGTGTCCAGGTGGTCGGGGGTGGGATCGTCCAGCGAGAAGGCGATCATTGTGTCGGCGTGGCGGTCGACATTGCCGATCAGCGCGGCGGCGTTGTCCGGCGGCAGCGTCGATACGGTGTTCAGGCACAGTGCCAGGTCGTATCGGCGGCCCAGGATGAAGCCGACGGTGGGGTCGTGGCTGACATAGCCGCCTTGGCGCAGCACCAGGGCCTCGCGCGGCAGCGGGCCGACGCCGGCGATGTCGGTGACGCCAAGGCGGGCGAACAGTTCCAGGTCGAGGCCGATGCCGCAGCCGACATCGAGGATGGAGGCCGGCCGGTGTTTCTCCGCCAGGAAGCGGAAGGGCGGGATATCGATTACCGCGCCCGGTATCTCATCGGGCAGGAACAGCGGATCGTGAGCGCGCAAGGTCTCCTCCCAAGAGCGGGCGACCAGCACCAGGGGATCGAGGTAGGCGCCGGTGGAGTAGCGGCGTTCGGCGTCGATCGGCGGGGGATCGTGCAGGATGGGCGGGTCCGGCGGCTGGGTCGGGCCCAGGGTGCAGCCGGGGTCGGCGTAGTGCAGCGACAGCGTGCGCAGGTCGGCGGCGTCGAAGCCCGGCCCGTTGGCGATGCGCCGGTACATGCCGTGCCAGTGATAGGATTGTATGGTCTCGGCGGCGCGCGGGTTGGCGGCGAGGCAGGCGAGCCATCCGACCAGCGCCTTGGCGGTCAGTTGCGCGTGGCCGCGGATGGGGAAATGCCACAGCGGCAGGTCCGGCAGCATGACGCCGGGCAGCGGGCCGCCGGTCCGGGTGACGGCGTGGCTGCCGCGGTGGACGACGAGGTCGGGGTAGAAGGCGCCGTCGAGCCGCAGGACGGATTTGTAGGCGGGGAGCGCCTCGATCCGGCGGCGGTGATCCAGGCCGCGGGGTGGGTCGGCGATCGGCGTGTCGTCGGTCAGCACGTAGTTGTGCCAGGCGATGGCGCCGAAGCCGCCGGACGGGATCTTGGCCAGTTCGGCGTGCAAGGATGGGCGGGTGGTGGCGCCGATGAACTCATCGGCGTCGAGGAACAGGACGAAATCGGCGAAATAGGCGCTTTGGGCCGTATGCAGCAGGCGGGTCATGCGCTCGCCCTGGGTGTAGCCGAACTGGGCGCTGTCGGTGACGACGACGTTGCCGAGTTCGCGGGCCAGCGCCAGGGCGATCGTTCTGGTGTCATCGACCGAACCGTTGTCGAGCACGATCATCGCGTCGAGCAGCGCGGCGTTGTGGCGCAGCATCGGCTCGATGATGTCCTGCTCATTCTTGACCATCGTCAGGCCGATGACGCGCGGCTGGCCTGACGGGCGATGACTGTGGGGCACGGGATCCTCCGGCTGATCGGCGGGAACGTGCCTACCAAAAGTTAATGCATCGCTAACACGCATACAAATGATCGGCGGGGGCGGGGCGTTAACGGGTTGGCAACAAATGCGGCGTAGAGGGGGGTGTGTTCGCCACGCGGCGAGGAGACAGGACCGATGCCATCACTCGAATTCACCCTGATGGTTGGCTGCCCGCTGAAATGCACGTTCTGTCCGCAGGACTCGCTGCGCGGGCTGTATGGCAAGAACACCAAGTATTTCAGTCTGGACGACTTCAGGACGGTGCTGGGCAAGGTGCCGAAACATGTGCGGATCGATTTTTCCGGGATGGCGGAACCTTGGGCGAACCCGGATGCGACGGCGATGCTGCGGCATGCGCTGGAAGCGGGCTACAACATGGCGATCTATACCACGCTGTATGGGATGGAGGCGGAGGACGGCCAGGTGGTGGCGGGGCTGATCAGCGACCATGCCGCGCAGGTCGAGGTTATCTGTCTGCATCTGCCGGACAGCAACGGCAACATGCGTGGCTGGAAATACAGTCCGGTGTATGAGGCGAACCTGATCACGTTCATCAAGCTGGGGCTGTCGGGGATTTTGCCTCGGTTCGAGGTGATGACGATGGATTCCGGGGGCAAACCGCATCGGGACCTCGATCATCTGGGGATCCGGCTTGGTGCCTGGGTCGGCCATACGCGCGCGGGCAATGTCGGGGCGGAGGCGGTGCCGGGCCAGGCGATCCTGGATATGCCGGAGCGGCACGGGGCGGTGACGTGCAGTTTCACGCCGTTCTACGACCAGAACGTCATCCTGCCGAACGGCGACGTGGTGCTGTGCTGCATGGATTATTCGCTGCAGCACAAGCTCGGTAATTTGCTGGAGCAGGGGTATTACGAAATGTATGCCTCGGGCGGGTTGGCTCGGTTGATCAGTGAGAACATGGACCCGACGTTTTCGCGAAAGTCGCTGTGCAAGACGTGCGACCGAGCGCGGTTGCATAGTGTGGGGCCGGTGAAGCATTTCTGGCAGGCCGTCTGATATTGTCGGCCGGCTCGCCCGATCGCATGGGCTGCTTTTGCCGGGATTGGATCACCGGAGCAATGAAGCATGCGCTCTGACGGCTTGGTTCAATCGGCTTCGGCGGCGCGGGGCAACAGGATGGTGATCGTGGTGCCTTTGCCCGGTTCGCTGCAGACGCGGACGGTGCCGCCGGACTGGCGGGCGAAGCCGTAGACCTGGGCCAGCCCCAGCCCGGTGCCCTTGCCGAACTCCTTGGTGGTGAAGAACGGTTCAAACAACTGGGCCTTGACGTCGCTGGACATGCCGGTGCCGTCGTCGGACACCGACAGGGCGGCATAATCGCCAGCCGCGAGATCGGTTTCGGCGGTTGCGATGTGCCTGTTGGCGGTGCCGATCCGCAGCGTGCCGCCGTCCGGCAGGGCGTCGCGGGCGTTGGACGCCAGGTTCAGCAGGGCCGACCGCATCTGGCCGGCGTCCGCCATTGCCGGCCAGGCGTCGGCTGTCAGATCATACTCTATGCGGACCGATTCGCCGGCGCTGCGTTCCAGCGGTTCCCGCATCTCCTGAACCAGTGTGTTCAGCGCCAGATCGGTCGCGGACAGATATTGCTGGCGGGCGAAGGCCCGGAGTTGGGCGATCAGCTTCGCACCGCGTTGGGCGGCGCTGATGGCGCTGTCGATCAGCCGGAGGTTGCCGGGATCGTCGGTGCGACGGCGGATCACCTCCAGCCCGCCCAGGATCGCGGTGAGCAGATTGTTGAAATCGTGTGCGACGCCGCCGGTCAGGTGGGCGATTGCCTCGATCTTCTGGGTCTGGCGGATTTTATCGGCTGTCCGCTCGCGTTCCCGAAGCTCGGCCTGGAGTTGTTTGTTGGCGTTGGTGAGTGCGCGTGTCCGTTCGGCGACGCGGGCTTCGAGTTCGGCGTCCTGGGCGTCGCGCGCGGCTTTCTCGGCCGAGTGGTCGCGAAGGATCTGCAGGTAGCCGGCGAGTTGTCCATGCGGGTCGCGCAGGACCAGCAAGCGGCCGCTGGACCAGACGCGGGTGCCGTCGCGGTGGCAGTGCCAGCGTTCGGTGCGGACGCCGGTGCCGGCTTGCGCGGCGCGCATGTCCAGTGTGGGAACGTCGGCGGCGATATCATCGTCGGTGAACAGGCGGCTGCTGGGCTGGCCGACGATGTCTTCCGGCGCGTAGCCGAGGATGGCCTGGGCGCCGGCGTTCCAACTGGTGACCCGGCCGTCCAGACTGCTGGTGAGGATGGCGTGGTCCACCGCGCTGTCGATGATCATGCGATGGCGTTTAGCGACCGTTACTTCGGCCTGGCGGGATCGCAGCGCCGCGCGCATGGCAGCCATCAGCGGCATGGTTGGCTCCGGGTTGCCGGCGGGCGATCGGCCCTATCATCCGGTTCCATGGTGGCAGTGGAACATCCCGAGCCTTTGTGGTCGTTGTTGCAGAGCATGGCGAAAGGTTTCCTTCCCGTCGTCCAGTAGAACGCCGTGCGTTGGAACCCGTTCGGACACGACCGCGGGAGGCGGATCGTGGCCGCAGACCGATCTTGTTTCCGTCGTCAACCAACATATCTGTGATCCGAAAGGCTTGCATGAATGCTGCACTGCACAATATACCGGGGGAGATTTTTATCATTCTGCCGTGGTTGAGGGCCTGGATGCCATGAGACGACCGAACCAGAACGAACCGCCTCGGAACAGCAATCCGAACGGGGCATCGGAACGAGCACCGCTGGCGGCGTGGCTGCCGGTGCTGGCGGCCCTGGGGATCATGATAACCGGGTGTCTGAGCACGTTCCTGGTGCTGCAACTGGATGAGTTCCGCCCGAAGGTGGGCGACATCGTTGCGTTCAAGCCGGGGTCCGCGGACAGCGACATGTGGCAGATGACGATTCCGGCACATCGGGTGTCGACGGCGGGGCCGGCGCGGGCGGCCTGCACGCTTGACCCGAATGTGATGGCGGACAAGGGCGGCAGCCTGATCGTCGAGGGCCGCGAGGATGCGCCCTCCGTTCTGTATCAGGTGCATTGGGCGGGTTCGCAGACGGCGCAGGCCGCGGGAAACTGCGGTGTTTCGGCCGATCTGCTGGTGTCTCGCGTCGATCTGCAACGGCTGGCGAACGCGGCCGGCGGGTTTGGCGTCGAGGATAAAGGGCTCGTTCGCTAGCCCCTGATTTCCTGGGCTGCTTCTGTCTGGATCGGACCACGGGCCGCTTCGTCCCCGGGGTGGTCTGGATGCGGCCGGGTGGTGTCTGATAGACTGTCGGGATGGTCGCCCCGGTTTTCGAAGCGCTGATCGTCCCGCATCGCAGCCTGACGCGCAAAGGCGTCATGACCGTGGTCGGCGTGCTGATGGTGCTCAGCGCGGCGGTGGCGCTGCGGTTCCTACTGATAGGCGCCTGGCCGGTGGCGGCATTCAGCCTGCTGGAGGTTCCCCTGGTAGGGGTGATGCTGGCGATCAACATACGCCGCGCTCGGGCCAGCGAACTGATCATGCTGAATACGGAGGCGATTACCGTGATCCGCACCGATCCGTCCGGACGGCGGAACCAGGTGTCTCTGCCGTCTGCCTGGTTGCGGGTGCGACTGGATGAAGGGCGGGGGATTCCGCGGGTGATGCTGCATAGCCATGGGCGGGACTGCGAGGTCGGGGCGTTCCTGCATGAGCCTGAGCGGCTTTCGCTGTTCGGCG
>DATAZJ010000267.1:0-5060 GCA_036272115.1 Rhodopila sp.
CTCGGTCCAGTCAGTTTCCTGCTGCTGTCGAAGACCACCGACGGGTCGGACCCGCTCGATCTGCTCGATGCCCTGCTGCCGGTCTACACCCAAATCCTGACCGAACTGGCCGAGGCCGGCGCGGCCTGGGTGCAGATCGACGAACCTGTCCTCGCACTCGACCTGAACGACAAGGCCAGGCAGGCCTTCGTCCAAACGTACCAGTCCTTCACCACCGCGCCCGAGATCCTTCTCACGAGCTATTTCGGGCCGCTGGGCGACAATCTGACGACCGCCGTTAACCTGCCGGTCGCCGGCCTGCACATCGATCTGGTCCGCGCCGCCGCTGAACTGGATAGCGTGCTCGCCGTCCTGCCGCCGGACCGCTGGCTGTCGCTCGGTATCGTCGACGGCCGCAACGTCTGGCGCACCGACCTCCGCACCGCGCTCGCCACCCTGCGACATGTCGCCGCCATTCGCGGCACCCGCCGTCTGATGGTGGCACCGTCATGCAGCCTGCTGCATGTCCCGGTCGATCTCGCCCAGGAAACCGGCTTGGACGCCGACGTAAAGGGCTGGCTCGCCTTCGCCACGCAAAAACTGGAGGAAGTCGCCGCACTGGCACGCGGCCTAGACGAAGGCGACACAGCCATCGCCACCCAACTCGCCGCCAGCGACGCCGCGGTGCAATCCCGCCAGGCCAGCCCCCGCGTGCATCGGCCGGAGGTAGCCGCCCGATTGGCCGGCACGACCGAGGCAATGCGGCAACGTACCAGCCCCTACAAACAACGCCGCGAAGCCCAGCAGGCAAAACTCCACCTCCCGCTGTTCCCCACCACCACAATCGGCTCGTTTCCGCAGACCGCCGCCGTCCGCCAGGCCCGGTCTGCCCTGACCCGGAAACTTATCACCCAGGCAACATACGAAACCACGATCGAAGGCTGGATCGACGACGCCGTGCGCTGGCAGGAGGACCTCGGCCTCGACGTGCTGGTCCACGGCGAATTCGAGCGTAACGATATGGTCAAGTATTTCGGCGAGCAACTCAGCGGCTATGCCTTCACCCAGCACGGCTGGGTGCAGTCCTACGGCAGCCGTTGCGTCGCCCCGCCGGTCATCTGGGGCGACGTCTCGCGCCCGGCTCCGATGACCGTCCGCTGGTCGGCCTACGCGCAGTCCAAAACCGATCGGCCGATGAAGGGGATGCTGACCGGGCCGGTGACCATGCTGCAATGGTCATTCGTCCGCGACGACATTCCCCGCTCCGCCACCTGCCGGCAGATCGCCCTGGCGATCCGCGACGAGGTCGCCGACCTGGAAACCGCCGGCATCGCCGTGATCCAGGTCGACGAACCGGCGTTCCGTGAGGGCCTGCCGCTGCGCCACGCCGACTGGGCAGCCTATCTGGACTGGGCCGTCGCATCCTTCCGGCTAGCGACATGCGGCGTGCGGAATGACACCAGTATCCACACCCATATGTGCTACTCGGAGTTCAATGACATCATGCCGGCCATCGCCGACATGGACGCCGACGCGATTTCCATCGAAACGACCCGCAGCCGCATGGAACTGCTGGATGCCTTCACACCCGGGTCCGACGCCAGCGCCTACCCCGCCGAAATCGGTCCCGGCGTCTGGGACATCCACAGCCCCCGCGTGCCCGATACGCAGGAAATGGTGGAACTTCTGGGTCTCGCCCGCCAGCGGCTGCAGGACTGGCAAATCTGGGTCAACCCCGATTGCGGCCTGAAAACCCGCAAATGGGAGGAAGTCAGACCCGCCCTGAAGAGCCTGGTCGATGCCGCGCGGGAGGTTCGGCGACAGGCGGAGGCGAATCCGACACAAGCCTGAACCGCATTCGATCCATCCGGGTCACCGCACAGGTGACCCGGACCTCGGGATGGACGCGCATCCGTCCGTCCAGCCTCCCATTGCTTCCCCGAACGCGGCCGCTACCATAGCCGGATGATCGCGGAGCGCGGGATGAACGCCAGCCTGGACCCCACCGTCTTCGCCGCTCTCTGCGCGCCGGTCCCCGCTCGGGATTTCCTCGATCTTCTGCTGCGGACCGGATTTTCCGCCGAGGCCTACCGCGATCATTACGCTGACTTCGCCCCATTGAACTGGGGTCCGACGCAGGCGCTTCACCACTTCCTCAACCATGGCCTGAAGGAGCGGCGGGGCATCCCGATGACGCTCGATCGCGATGCGTTTGTCGCGCTCGCCTGTCTGCCAATAGCCGATACCGCCTTCAAGGCGAGGCTGCTGACCGGTCTGGCCCACCATCTGTTCGCCGATCTCGGGCACCGGTATGGACCTGCGATCGTTGAACGTTGGCCCACCGTGCGTGACCTCGTGCCACAGGGGGCACGACCCTATTTCGTCACCGGTGACAGCCATTCCGGCCATCTCAACCTGACTGGTGCCAGAGGCGCCGAATGGCTGCTTCCCATCCACCTTCTCTGCACCGCCGGTTCGGCGGCGGGCCTCGGCAACCCCGCTTCGCGCTCCGGCTATGGTCCGCTGTTGCGCGACGCGATCAAAACGATCCAGACGCTGCCAGGTGCCGATGCGATACCGTTGCTTATTCAATTCGGTCAGGTCGACATCGAATTCGTCTATCATTTCCGCCGGGTCCGAGACGGAAGGCGCGCACTCGATCTGGAAGACTACAAGCTGTTCTGCGACGATATGCTCGCCCGCTATATCCGATTCGTCGCCGATATATTCGAGCCGCCGTGTCGCAAGCGGGTTTTCATCGCCTCGGTGTTTCCACCGGCGCTGTCGGATGCGGCGTGGAAACAGGGATATGTCAATGACGACATATCGCGGCGTGAAACCGACATATCGGTGGAGGAATTGTCAGCGCGCATTCGCGAACTGGAAATTGCGAACATCCGCCAGCGCACTGAAATCCACCTGCACTTCAATGCCCGCTTGAAAGCGGAATCTGAGCGGCTTGGCTTCGGCTTCCTCGATCTCGCCACCGGATTCCTGGGCGCCGATGGGCTGCTGGACCCGCGCTATATCTCACCGGAGGCACGCGGGTTCGAACATCATCTCGACACCCGCCAGACCTACGCAGGCTTGTTGACCCCGATATGGCAAGTCCTCGATCTCACCCGCCCGGCCAGCACCGGCTGACCGATCGTCCCCGCCCACCATTCAAACCAAGCCCAGAAACGCACGCACATGCGCAACGACATCGGCCACCGCCGCCGCGACGGTCGGATGGTTCGGTACCGTATCGGGCACCGCGTCCAGGCGCTTCGTATGCGCATCGATGTCCGCCCCATCGGTGGGCAGGTGCAACGCGGCGATGCCCAGCGCCGTCTGCATCCCGTTCGGCGTCGCCGCCGCCGCGGCCGTCAGTTCCGCATCCGTGGGCGTCGGCGCGGCCGCTGAAATGGACCCCGGTTCATTGTTGTTGCCATCGCCGCTCAACGCACCCAGCAGGTCCGGTGCCGCCGCGTCGCGCGGGGTCAGCGGCGCGAACGGAAACAGTTTTCGCAGTGTCGCGATGATCGAGGTATGGTCAAACGGCGTCGAACCGGGCGGCCGGATGACCGACCCCTTCGGAACCCAAGGCGAAACGATCACCGCCGGCACCCGCACACCGAACGAACTGAAATCGAACCCGCCCAGTGCCGGGCCGCCCGGAGGCGTGGCGGCGGGCGGCACCACATGATCGTAGCAGCCGCCATGTTCGTCGTAGGTGATGATCAGCAGGGTGTTGGGCCATCCCGGCCCGCCACGCACCGCGTTGTATACAGATGCGATCAATGCCTCCCCATAGGCGACATCGTGCGGCGGATGCTGGTCGTTCGGCATCGCCTTTAGCACGGGATCGGCGAAATAGCGCGGCTCTATGAAGCTGTACGCAGGCAGAGTGCCCTTCGCCGCGTCGTCGATGAATTCATTGAAGAAGGTAAAATTCGTCACAAGCTCGCCCCATAGCCTGCCGAGCGTGGCTGACTGCGGAATGTCGTGAAAATACACCCGCCAAGGAACCTTGGCGCCATCCAGCCGGTTGAACACGGTCTCCATCAGGTAGGGAAAATGCGTCGGCGAGTTGTTCACATAGCCGTTCGCGGTCGCCGTATGGGCGAAGAACCGGTTCGGCCAGGTCTGGCAAGGCGCCGAGGCATGCCAGCAGTCCGACACCCCGAATGCCTGTGCCAGTTGGCTCAGCACCGGTATCTGGTCCGGGGTGAAATAATGCATCACCGCCGCCGGGTCGTGCGGGCCGTCTTTCGCCGGCTGGCGCATATAGTTGTCGACGAAGCCATCCATCGTCGGTTCGGGATTGAATGTCGCCGCATCCGTCAGGCCGCGGATTTGCATATGGATGTCTGCGAACGACTCGCCGGGATCGGGGGTCGGGATGCAGGCGGCCGTCGGCGTCATGTCCGGCGATTTCCAGACGCCAACCGGCACCGGCCCGTCCGCCTTGTGCCAGCTATTCTGCTCCGAACCGGTCAGTCCATCGAACGGCTTGCTACGCGGATACAGCGTCCCCAGCATACTGTCGAACGATCGGTTCTCCAGCATCAGAACCACGACGTGCTTGATGTCCATGACGCGCTCCCCCGGGATTGCCGCCGATCAAAGCCGAAACCGCCGCCCCCTGTCCACGTCCGCGGCAAAACCACCCTGGCTTGGCGGGCGCCCCGAATCCGGACACCATGCCGCCCGACGGAGGATATCGATGACATCTCGGAAACCCCACATCGCCATCATCGGCGCCGGCATCGGCGGACTGACGGCCGCCGCCTGCCTGCGCCGTCTCGGCATTGACGCGCACATCTATGAGCAGGCAAGGGGCTTCACCCGCCTCGGCGCGGGCATACAGCAGGCGCCCAACTCCATCCGTGTCCTCTACGCCCTGGGTCTGAAGGACAAGCTGCTCGCCCACGCTTTCCAGCCTGAGAGCAACGACTCCCGCGACTACGACACCGGCAACCTCACCAACTCCCAGCCGCTCGGCCAATCCGTCCTCGATCGCCACGGCGTACCGTATTTCCTGATGCACCGAGGCGACCTGCACGCCATGCTGAACGACCTCGTGCCGCCCGATGTCG
>DATAZJ010000268.1:0-2151 GCA_036272115.1 Rhodopila sp.
CCCATCCGGACATCGTGCGCAAGGTGCTGACCCAGTATGAAATCGCCCGTAAATGGGCAGTTGCCCACAAACCGGAGCTGATCGCACTGATGGGAACCGCCGACAAACTATCCGCCGCAGTCAACGAGCGGCAGCTGGAGCGCACCGATCTGTCCAGCGGTATGATCGGCGAAACCCAGGCGACGACCATCATCGAGGCGGGCAAGGCGCTGCAGGCTGCCGGTGTGTTGGATGCAGCCATCGATGTCACCGCCATCACCAAGGGCATGATCGACCCGTCCTACGCCCGCGCGATCGGGGCATGACGGATCGGCAGGCATGACCCGAGCGTCTCGCATGGTTGGCTGGATCATCCCGCTGCTGCTCGCGGCGGGATGGGAGGCGATCGTCCGTCTGGGTTTTGCGTCAGGCCGGCTGATGCCGCCACCGTCCCGACTGTTCGAGACCGCCTCGGCCCTGTTACGCAGCGGGGAGTTACAGGCGCATACCCTGGCCACACTGACGCGGGTAATTACCGGGTTCGCCATCGGTGGGGCACTTGGCACCGCATTCGGCATGCTGAACGGTGCCAGCAGCCTGCTGCGGAGGCTGCTCGACCCCTCGATCCAGGCACTGCGATCGATCCCTTCCCTCGCCTGGGTGCCAATCTTCATCCTGTGGATGGGGATTTTCGAGACCTCGAAAATCGCTCTGATCGCCGTCGGGGTTTTCTTCCCGGTCTATCTCGGCATGCTGACCGCGATCCAGAGCGTCGATCGCAAACTGATCGAGGTCGGCCGGGTGTTCGGCCTGTCGTCACTGGGCGTTGCGTTGCGCATCACCTGGCCGGCGGTGATGCCGATCTGGATCGCATCGTTGCGGTCGGGCCTCGGCCTCGGCTTCATGTTCCTGGTCGCGGCGGAGTTGATGGGCGCCTCGGAAGGGCTTGGCTATATGCTGGCGGACGGCCAGCAAATGGGGCGGGCCGATACCATCCTGGTGGCGATGATCAGTTTTGCCCTTCTGGGCAAAGCGGCGGACGCGGTGCTGGTGGCGCTTAGCGTTCCTCTTCTGCGCTGGCAGGACACGGCGCGGACCCGGTTGTGACGAAACTGACCATCAGCCAGGTCAGCAAGACCTATGCCGACGGCACCGAGGCGCTGCGTGGCATTCAGGTCACCGCGGGCAGCGGCGAAATCGTTGCCATCCTCGGGGGCTCGGGATGCGGCAAGACGACGCTGCTGCGGTTGGTGGCTGGACTGGATCAACCGTCGGGTGGCGAAATCCGGTTGGACGAGCAGGTCATCGCCGGCACGCATCCCGCCGTCAGCGCTGTGTTCCAGGAACCGCGCCTGCTGCCATGGTTGAATGTCGCCGGTAATATCGGATTCGGCGGCCAGCGTTTGACAGCTGGCGAACGCCGCCGCCGCACCGAGGCGTTGCTCGACCGGATCGGCCTCGGGGCCTACGGCAAACGCTGGCCGCGGGACCTGTCAGGCGGTCAGCAACAGCGCGTCGCCATCGCCCGCGCTTTGATCGGCCATCCCGGCATTCTGCTGCTGGACGAGCCGTTTTCCGCCCTGGATCCGTTCACCCGTGCGACGCAACACACTTTGGTGCTCGATTTGTGGCGGGAGTTGCGGCCAACGATCCTGATGGTGACGCACGACATCGATGAGGCGGTGTTTCTGGCCGATCGGATCGTGATCATGCGGCCCCGCCCAGGACGGGTGCATGAAATGATGGGCGTGGATCCGGCCCGGCCACGGGATCGGCTGGCTCCGGCATTCGATCTGATGAAACGGCGAGTGATGCGTGCGATCGACCGCTCGCTGGCGGAGGAGCAGGCGCGACAGGGTAGCGGCCCGAGCAATCTGTCGCCCTGGGTGTGAGGCGGCCAAACTTTGCCGCTTATCCGCGCTGTCGACGCCGGCCGATCAGGATCAGGCGTCGCCGCTGTTAAGATGTGCGGCCCGCGTCAGTTTGCCAGCTTGAGCACGGACGGTATCGATGAGCACAAGGCGGCGTAGGAGGCATCGAGCTGAGCCGTCGTCGGCGCCACCAACGCGGTGCCGGTCCCGGCGACCAGGCCGGCCAGGAACGTTTTTGCCATTGACTGAACCGATGGGTCGGTATCGGTCCCGGAATAATAGATTGTCGAGATGTTGATGC
>DATAZJ010000269.1:0-5508 GCA_036272115.1 Rhodopila sp.
CGCTGAACCCAAGCAACCCGCCACCGTCACATTGCTGATGGTGGAGAAAAAGGGCGCCGGCCCTGTCAACGCCGCCGCACCCGCCATTCGCCAACCGACGCCGCAGAAGCAGGCCGATGCGCCAAAAGCCGAACCACCCAAGCCGGAGCCACCCAAGCCGGAACCGCCCAAGCCGGAACCGCCCAGGAAGCAATCGCCAGCCAAACCTGCGCCCCCGGCCCCAGAACCCCTCCCTGCGCCGCCGCTCCCCAGCCCCGCCACCGCAACCGTGCCCAAACCAGCCGACCCCCCCCCGCCCCAGCCAGCCAAGCCAGAACCCAAACCCACCCCAAAACCCGTCGAGGCTCGGCCTGTACCGCCGCGACCCCAACAAGCGCCCGTCTTCAACCTCTCGGGCACCGAGAGCGAGTCCAATGCGATCGCCATGGGGCAGGGCATTCTGCCTGCCATGCCAGATGACCGGTTCCGCAACAGGCCGCCGATCTATCCGATTGAAGCCCAGCTTCACGGCCAGCATGGTTCCGTCACGCTGGTGATCCATGTTGGGGAAAATGGAGTCGCGACCGGCGTCGCTGTGCAGCGCAGCTCAGGCGTGGATATGCTGGATCAGGCGGCCATCGCCGCCGTCCGCAATTGGCGCTTCCGCCCGGCGATGCAGGACGGCCACCCCGTCCCTTTCGATTATCCGTTCGAATTCATTTTCGAAGCTCACTGAAGGAATCATCTCATGGTGCGTATCGATCGGGTGGTGACCCGCGGCGGTGACAAAGGCGAAACATCCCTTGGCGACAATTCCCGCGTCTCCAAGGCCAGTCCGCGCATCGAAGCAATCGGCGCCGTTGATGAAGCCAACGCCAGCATCGGCGTACTCCGCCTCCACACGCGTTCCCGGCCCACCGAAGACACGATGCTCGCCCGCATCCAGAACGACCTGTTCGATGTCGGTGCGGATCTGTGCGTACCTGGAACCGGCAACGACCGTCTGCGCGTCACCGACGCCGCCGTCACCCGCCTGGAAACCGAGGTCGCACAACTGAACGTGACCCTGCCGCCACTGAAAAGCTTCATCCTGCCCGGCGGCACCGAAGCGGCTGCCTACGCCCATATTGCCCGTGTCGCCGCCCGCCGGGCTGAGCGGACCGTGGTGGCGCTCGACGACGCCAATCCGACCGTCCAGCGCTATTTGAACCGGCTGTCCGATCACCTCTTCGTTCTGGCCCGTGTACTCAACGAAAATGCCGCCACCGACGTGTTGTGGGAACCCGGCGCCAACCGGTCGTGACGCCGCCGCCCTTGACAGTCCGGTGAAGCCGGTTTCGCATCCGCCTCTTCGATCTGGAACATCGTCCGTGCCGCAGCTTTCGCTTCATACGCCGGTGGGGGATATCACCGTTTTCGAGGAAGACGACGCGATCGTCTCGCTGGACTGGGGCTGGGTGCCCGGCCAAGTCCCGTCCGCCGTGCTGGAGCGCGCGCGCGACCAGTTGCAAGCCTATTTCGACGGCGATCTGACCGAGTTCGACCTGCCGCTCGCCCCTGCCGGGACAACCTACCAACAGGCGGTCTGGCAGGCCCTATGCGCCATCCCATACGGCGCGACCTGCAACTACAATGATATCGCCAGACGCGCCGGTGGCAGCCCCCGCTCCGTCGGCCAGGCGAACGGCCGTAATCCAATTCCTTTGATCATACCCTGCCATCGCGTTGTTGCGGCCACCCACATTGGCGGCTACTCCGGCGGCGACGGACTGCCGACCAAACGCTGGCTGCTGGCTTTGGAAAGCCCACACCGCACTTTGCTTTGAACCACTCGCCGCATGGGGACTCGACATGACAAAGGCAATTCGCATCCACGCCAACGGCGGCCCGGAGGTCATGGTATGGGAAGACGTCCCGACCCCCGAACCCGGTCCGGGCGAGGCACTGATCAAGCATGAGGCGATCGGCCTCAATTTCATTGACGTCTATTTCCGCACCGGTCTGTACAAGGCCCCAAACCTGCCTCTGATCATCGGGCAGGAGGGTGCCGGCACGGTGGTGGCCATCGGTGCCAACGTCACCAACGTCGCCGTCGGCGATCGAGTGGCCTACGCCGGTCCGCTGGGCGGATACGCCACCGAACGGGCAATCCCCGCCGATCGCCTGGTCAAACTGCCCGCCAACATCAGTTTCGAGACGGGCGCGGCGATGATGCTGCAGGGTATGACCGCGCAGTACCTGCTGCGCCGCACCTACGCGGTGAAATCCGGCGATACGATCGTCGTGCATGCCGCCGCCGGCGGTGTCGGGCTGATCATATGCCAGTGGGCGAAACACCTCGGCGTCACGGTGATCGGTGTGGTCTCCAACGAGGAAAAGGCGGCCCTGGCCCGAGCCAACGGCGCCGCCCACACGGTTATCGGTCATGCGACACTGGTGTCCGAGGTCAAACGCATCACCGGCGGGGCGATGGTGCCCGTTGTCTACGACAGCGTCGGCAAGGACACGTTCCTCGCCAGCATCGACTGCCTGGCGCCGCTCGGTCTGATGGCCAGCTACGGCAGCGCCTCCGGCCCGGTCCCGCCGGTCGACCTGGGACTGCTCGCGGCCAAGGGTAGTCTGTTCCTGACCCGCCCGACCCTGGTGACCTATACGGCAAAGCGCAACGACCTGGAGGCCACCGCCGCCGACCTGTTCAACGTCGTCGGCAGCGGCGCCGTAAAGATCAGGGTTAACCAGACCTTCGCCCTGAAGGAGGCAGGCGCCGCCCACACCGCGCTGGAAACCCGCAAAACAACCGGCAGCACCGTCCTGCTGCCCTAGGTCGTCCGCCGCTGACCGTCACGGCCCGGCTTATCCGGCGGTGACGGTGAGCGCGCTTGCTCTTTATTTGATCGCGTGATTCACGCTTTGTCGGCGTTCCGCCCCGGAGCGAGCATGCTGGAGACGGGTTCCGCTTCCGGTGTCAGACGTGGAAGCTTTCACCGCAGCCGCAGCGGCCCTTTTCGTTGGGGTTGGTGAAGGTGAAGCCGGAGGTCAGGTTTTTCACCTCGTAGTCCATCACGGTGCCGATCAGGAACAGCGTTGCCTTGCGGTCCACCAGGACGGTCAGGTCCTTGTCCTTCACTATCTCATCCGTGGGGGCCGGCTCGTCGGTCCAGGACATGTCGTAGGACATGCCGGAGCAGCCTTTGGCTTTCACCCCGATGCGCAGCAGTTTTCCCTGCTCACCTTTGGCATAGAGCCGCTGGAGGCGTTCGGCGGCGGCGTCCGTCAGGGTCATCAGGGGCGGCAGGGCGCGGGTCTTGCGGGGTGTGGTCGTGGTGGTGCTCATGGTCCAACCTATATCGTTAGCGATCAGAACATATTCAACTGAAGCCGAGCTTCCTCGGACATGCGGGAGGGGTCCCAGGGTGGGTCCCAAACGGTTTCGACGTGGCAGGAGGTGACGCCCGGCACGGCCAGGACGGCGTTCTGCACTTGCTCCGGCAGTTCCTGGGCGCTGGGGCAGGCAGGGGCGGTGAGGGTCATTTCGACCTTCACGCCGCCATCGTCGTCGATTTCGACCACGTAGATCAGGCCGAGTTCGTAGATGTTCACCGGGATTTCCGGGTCGTAGACGGTGGCGATGGCCTCGATGAGGGTATCCTCGCCAGGGAGTGTGGATGTTTCGGTCATGGGGATTTCGCCGTCGGGGGTCCAGGCGGTTGGGGGCGTCGTGTCATTCACTGCTTGCCTCCTGCGCGCCTTCAAGCGCGGCGATCAGGGCGTGCCAGGGAAGCGTCGCGCACTTCACCCGGGAGGGATATTCGTGGACGCCGGCCAGCGGGGCGAGGCGTTCCATCGGTTCGGCCAGTTCGGGGGCGCAGTCGGGGCAGGTGCCGGTGCGGGCCATGGTGCGGAAGGCTTCGAATAGCGCCTTGGTGTCGGTTTTGCTTCGGTTTTGCACGGTTTCCGCCATCAGGTCGGCGGAGGCGACGCTGATGGCGCATCCTCGGGCCTCAAATCCGATCTGACCGATGGAGTCGGCGTCGAGTTTCACCCAGACCTGGACGCGGTCGCCGCACATCGGGTTGTCGCCCTTGGCGGTGGCGTCGAAGGTGTCCAGGCGTTGCGCATGGCGGGGTTTGCGGCCATGATCCAGGATGACTTCCTGGTAGAGGTCGCGCAGGTCGTCGAAGTTGTCGGTCTGGCTCATTGGAAGAATTCCCGCACGCGGATCAGGCCGTCGGCCAGTGCATCGACCTCGGCCAGCGTCGTGTAGATGCCGAAGCTGGCTCGTGCGGTGCTGTCCAGGTTGAAGCGGTGCATCAAGGGTTCGGCGCAGTGATGGCCGGCGCGGACGGCGATGCCCTGGCGGTCCAGCAAGGTCGCCACGTCGTGGGCGTGGGCGTTTTCCAGCACGAAGGAGATGACGCCGCCGCGATCCTGAGCCTGGCCGATGATGCGGACGCCCTCAATGGGTGCGAGGCGGGCCAGGGCGTGTTCGGTCAGGGCGGCCTCGTGCGCGGCCATGGCGTCGTAGCCGATCGCCTGAACGTAATCGATTGCGGCTTTCAGGCCGATGCCCTCGAGGATGGCGGGGGTGCCGGCCTCGAACTTGTGCGGGACGGCGGCCCAGGTGGATTGCTCGTAGGTGACCGATGAAATCATGTCGCCGCCGCCCATGAAGGGGGGCATGCGTTCGAGCAGATTGTGCCGGCCCCAGAGCACGCCGATGCCGGTGGGGCCGTACAGTTTGTGGCCGGTCCAGACGTAGAAGTCGCAGTCCAGGGCCTGGACATCGACCTTGCGGTGGACGATGGCCTGGGAGCCGTCGAACATCACCTTGGCGCCATGGGCGTGGGCGATGCGGACGATGCGTTCCGCCGGCGTCACGGTGCCGAGGACGTTGGACATGTGGGTCATCGCCACCAGGCCGACTTTGCCGTCTTGCAGCAGGGCTTCGTAGGCCGCCATGTCAAGTTCGCCGGCGTCGGTGATGGGGGCGACGCGGAGTTCGATGCCGTGGCTGTCGCGCAGCAACTGCCAGGGGACGATGTTGGAGTGATGCTCCATGCCGGAGATCAGCACGGCCTGGCCGGGTTTCAGGACGCCTCGTCCGTAGCTGTGGGCCAGCATGTTGATCGACCCGGTACTGTTGCCGGTGAAGACGATCTCCGAACGGTCGTTGGCGTTCATGAGGGCGGCGGCGGCGTCGCGGGCGGCTTCGTAGGCCTCGGTGGTGCGCTCGCTCATCCAGTGCAGGCCGCGGTGGACGTTGGCGTATTGGGATTCCATGGCGTGGACCATGGCGTCGATCACCACGCGCGGCTTCTGGGCGGAGGCGGCGCTGTCGAGGAACACAAAGGGCTTGCCGCGGATGGTCTGCGTCAGGATGGGGAAGTCCTGGCGGGTGCGTTCGACGTCGAACACGGCGGGGTTGGTCATGACGTTCATGCTGCTTGTCTTTCCCACCAGCGCTCGACGGCGGTTTCGAGTATGGCGCGGATGGAGTCGTCGGTTACCGCGTCGAGGGCCTCGGCTAGG
>DATAZJ010000270.1:0-2699 GCA_036272115.1 Rhodopila sp.
CAGCCAGCGAGGCGCCGCGCACACCCAACAGGCAATGTTCGACCCGCTGAAACTGCTCCGCGATGACGAACAGGCCGGATTGCGGCAGCAGATGATGAATGTCCGGAACCCGGCCTGCCAGGCTGTTCTCACACGGCAGCATGGCCAACGCGGCGCGGCCTTCCGTCACGGCATCGATCGCCGCCTCGAACGACTCGCAGGGCAACGTGGTCATACCCGGATAAGCGGCACGGCAGGCGAGGTCGGAATAGGCGCCTGGCACTCCCTGGAAGGCGATAAGACCGTTCATGCCGCCGCCAGAACCTTGCGGGCGCGTTCAAGATCCTCTGCCGTGTCGACTCCGAACGGGCCATGTTCAAGGCGTACGCAGGAAATTCGCATGCCATCCTCCAGCGCCCGCAATTGTTCCAGTTGCTCACGCTGTTCCAGCGGACTTGGCGGCAGCGAGACGTAGCGGTCCAGGATCGCTCGCCGATAGGCATAGATCCCGACATGATGCCAGCGCGGCCCAGGGCCCCAGGGGATCGGCTGGCGGGAGAAATACAGTGCGGGTGCGAAGGTCTGGCCCTCGTTGAAGGCGCACGCAGCCTTCACGAAGGAAGCGGTTGCGGCCTCGACCTCGTCACGAATCGGCACAACCAGGGTGCCGATATCCACCTTCGGATCGGCCAGAGGCGTTACCACCAGGCGCAGGCCTTGCGGATCCAACGTCGGGAAATCGCCTTGCAGATTAACCACCACGTCGTGCTCGCCGTCTGGATCCAGTTCGGCGAGCGCGGCGTGCACCCGATCGGAGCCGGATGGCAACGCAGGATCGGTCAGCACGGCGCGACCGCCCGCGGCCCTTACAGCATCGGCAATTTCCGGGTCTCCGCACGCCACTGCCACTGGGCCGATTGCCGCCTCCCGCCCTCGGTCGAGCATATGCAGGATCATTGGCTTGCCGTTGATATCCGCCAGCGGCTTGCCCGGCAGGCGGGTCGACGCCAGGCGGGCAGGAATGACGACGATTGGGTTCATCTGGGCATTTCAGTGGGTTGATGGGGCCGGGCCATATCCCTATGGTGCGGCCAACTTATGGATGCGCCACGCGGCGCGCAATGCCGCCGCTTGGCGAGCATAAGCTCCCGCGCCCGAAGGCGTGTTCGAACTGCGCCATACAGCGCGGTAACGACAACCCGCGCCGTGGGGCGCAACGACCAACGCGCTCCGGGCGCGATGACGAGGACGCGACGCAGTATGGACAGCATCGAAGTCACCAAATATTCCACTGCGGTCTTGGTCGCGGGCATTGCCTTTTTCATCTCCGGCTGGATCGGCTCCGGCATCATTCACCCGGAAATTCCTGCGAAACCGGTGATTGAGATCAAGGGTGCCGCACCCGAAGCGTCTGCTGCCGCTCCGGCGGCAGAGGCAAAGTTGGCACCGATTGGCCCCTTGCTGGCCGCCGCAGATCCCGCCGCGGGCGGGGCCACATTCAAGCAAGTCTGCTCGGTTTGCCACACCGCCGATCAGGGCGGGAAGGCCGGCGTCGGCCCGAATTTGTATAACGTGATCGGCGGTCCGCACGCGCACATGGAAGGCTTCAACTACACCGCGGCATTGAAGTCGAAAGCCGGCCCGTGGACGTTCGATGAACTGAACGAGTGGCTGCATAAGCCGTCGGCTTACGCGCCGGGCACGCGCATGACGTTCGCGGGGATCAGCAACGATAAGACGCGGGCGAATGTGATCGCCTATCTGCGTAGCTTGTCACCGAATCCGGTACCGCTGCCCTCGGCCGAGCCTGCCGCGGCTCCAGCCGCCGCGCCTGCTGCGGCCCCACCGGCGGCAGCACCGTCTGCAGCTCCCCAGCCGGCGACGCCGCCCGCTCCAAAGTGATCCCTGCCATCGACTCGTTGATCGCTGCCGCATGTGCTGCGGCAGATGTTGCGGGTGCCGTCATCCGCCCGTTTTTTCGGGCCGGGATCGCAACCGATATCAAGGCCGATCGGACCCCGGTAACCATCGCCGATCGGTCCGCCGAGCAGGCGATTCGCGCCGTGCTGTCGGAACGGTTTCCGTCCCATGGCATTCTGGGCGAGGAATTCGGCCTCGATCGGCCCGACGCCGCACTACGTTGGGTGCTCGATCCGATCGACGGCACCAGGGCGTTCATCACCGGCCGCCCGACGTTTGGTACCTTGATCGCGTTATTCCGGGACGACCACCCGATCATTGGGATCATCGACCAGCCGGTAACCGGCGAACGCTGGATCGGTGCCGAGGGGCGAGCGACCGAATTCCGCGGACCCTTTGGCGGTTTGCCCGGCTGCAGGCCGTGCCCACTTCTGGCTGACGCGGAATTATCCTGCACCAGTCCCGAAATGTTCGATGTCGACACGCCGCGCTGGGAAAGGTTACGGCGCGCGGTTCGCCGCAATTCCTGGGGCGGCGATTGCTACGCCCACGGTCTAGTGGCACTTGGCGAGATCGACATCGTCGTGGAAGCCGACATGAAGGTTTGGGACTGGGGCGCCTTGGTGCCGGTCATTGAAGGCGCCGGCGGCGCCGTGACCGATTGGCAGGGTGAGGCGTTACGGCCAGACGGCGACGGGCGGGTGCTGTCCGTCGGGGATAAAACGTTACTGCCGGCGATCCTGCGGGAACTTAATCATTCTCCGGTTGCCTCCGCCTGACCGCGCTGCCACGCTTCGGCA
>DATAZJ010000271.1:0-6830 GCA_036272115.1 Rhodopila sp.
GGTGCTGCCGATGGGTCAACATCAAGGGCGATTGGTATAAGGCATCTCCGATCTGGCCATTTTCGAAGAGCGATCCCGCACAATCGAGCGGATGTTTGCCTGGGTGGGTAAGCTCCGACAGCTTTTGCTGTGTTTTAGGGCGCATCAGCGCGCTGCACGATGCTTTCAAGATTCTTGGCTACACGATGATCAATGTTCGGCACCTTTGCCAAGCCTGATCTTCGAGAACTGCCGGTCACCTGTAGGATTTCATTCCGGCGTGGTTCCGTCGTGATCCCGCTTGTCCGCTTCACGCCCAAAAGCCGGCTGGAAGGTCGAAAGTCAGTGGGATGCGCTGCGAAACGCGTTCCGCCCCTATCATTCCTGTATCATTATATATGCACGCGCCGGCACCCGCAAACAGATGGATGATACCCTTGTCGATCAGCAGCGTGAACGTGGCGATTTCAACGACAAGGTTGACCCGGAGTTAGCCGCCACTCTGCCTCCGCGCGTGATCTATCTGGTTCATGATGCGGCTCCAGTCGTCACCCGCCATTCCGACCCCGTCCTGATCCTTGGCTTACGCGACTCGACAATGATAGCAGAGATCAAGCTGGCGCACCCGTCATTCCGTGCGCCCCTATGCGCCATCATCGCCTACAAATACGCGGGTTAATTCATGGGTGCGATCCATATGATTTCCACATCTTATTGACCTATAACAGTAATTTATCATAACGACGGAAATCTCCTCCACCACCTCGGATTGCTGGTCAAAGGGTCGATCGGCAAATGAGCGGGTGCACCCTGGCCAGCCTCGATCGCCCGGTGCCCAATGGCACGATACTCCCCCTGGACCACGCGGCACGGGCGCTGTAGTGAACCTGTCATTATGGCCCGCACAGCGACGATCACCCGCACGACCTCGGAAACCGACATCCGCCTGACGTTGAACCTCGACGGGACGGGTGCGGCTGATATTTCCACCGGGATCGGCTTTCTCGACCATATGCTGACGTCTCTCGCTCGCCATGGGCTGTTCGACCTGACGGTCCAGGCCGAGGGCGACCTGCACATCGACGATCACCACACCACCGAGGATGTCGGCATCGTGCTAGGTATGGCGCTGCGCAAGGCGCTGGGTGAGAAGCGCGGCATCCGCCGGTTCGGCAACGCGCTGATCCCGATGGATGAGACGCTGGCCGAAGCCGCGATCGATATCTCCGGCCGGCCGTTCCTGGCCTGGAACGTGGACTTCGAGCGTCCCAAGATCGGCGAGATGGACACCGAACTGTTCGAGGAATTCTTCCGCGCGCTGGCGTTCAACGCAATGATCACGCTGCATATCACCCGCCGCGCCGGCCGCAACGCGCACCATGTCGCCGAAGCCTGTTTCAAGGCGACCGCTCGGGCATTGCGGATGGCGGTGGAATTCGATCCGCGCGTGGGCGACGCTATCCCCTCGACCAAGGGGGCGCTGTGAAGATCTACACCGCGTTGCTGAAGGCCGACGCCGCACCGGTTTTGGTGCGCGAGGGGTTTTCCTGGGGCGGCCTGGTGCTGGGGCCGTTGTGGCTGGCCGCGCATCGCGCCTGGATCGCCGCTGCGATCAGCCTGGCGGCCTGCGTGCTGATCGTTGCCTTCGCCGCTGAGCCGGCGGGCGGGATCCTGGTGGCCGGCATGGCGCTGATCCTCGGACTGATGGGCAACGATCTACGACGCTGGGCACTGGAAAATCGCGGCTACCTCCTGGTCCACGTGCTGTCCGCCAACAATCCCGACGACGCCTTCGTGCGTCTGTTGACCCATCGTCCCGACCTGGCCGCCCGCCTCCGGCCGGAGCCGGCGTGATGAAGATCGCGGTGGTCGATTACGGCAGCGGCAACTTGGCATCCGCCTCCCGCGCCCTGACGCTGGCGGCGGAGCGTGCGGGGATCGGCGCCTCTGTCACCGTGACCGCCGATCCGGCGGTGGTGGGGGCTGCCGATCGGATCGTATTGCCCGGCCAGGGCGCCTTCGCGGATTGTGCCTCCGGCCTAAACGCGGTCGCCGGGATGCGCGACGCCATCGAGACCGCGACCAAGCGCGGCACGCCGTTCCTGGGCATCTGCGTCGGTATGCAACTGATGGCCGAACGCGGCCTGGAGCACACCGCGACCTCCGGATTCGGCTGGATCAAGGGGGACGTGGCGGAGATGCCCGCCACCGGGCTGCGATTGCCGCAGATGGGATGGAACGGGTTGGATTTCGTTCCTGGCGCGCATCCGCTGCTGGACGGGCTGGAGCCTGGCGACCACGTCTATTTCGTGCACAGCTACGCCCTGGTCCGAGGCGCGGCGTCGGAGACCATTGCCACCACGGAGTACGGCGGCACCATTCCGGCCATCGTCGTGGCCGGCAACCGCGCCGGGACGCAGTTTCACGTCGAGAAGAGCCAGGACGTCGGTATTCGCCTGCTGTCCAACTTCCTGCGCTGGGCACCCTGAGCATGTCCGGAAGCGCCACCGCCAGCCGGGAACCGGACCTGCTGATCGAACGCCTCAAGCGGTTCAGCGACGACGACCTCAACACGCTGTGCGAAGCGACGGACGCGGCGATCCTCGACGGCGGCGGCTTCGGGTGGGTGACGCCGCCCGGCCGGCGGGCGCTCGAAACCTACTTCCGGGGCGTCCTGCTGGTACCGGAGCGGGAGCTGTTCGTGGCGCGCCTGGACGGCAACATCGTCGGGTCCGCCATCCTGGTGCGTCCGCCACGCAACAATGAGGCTCAGGCGTTCGCGGCCAACCTGATGCACTCCTACATCGCCCCTTATGCGCGCGGCCACGGATTGGCTCGCTTGCTGACGGCGGCGGTGGAGGAACGGGCGCGCGAACTTGGCTATCACATCCTGAACCTGGATGTGCGGGAAACCCAGGCCGTGGCGATCGCGATGTACGAATCGCACGGCTATGTCCGCTGGGGCGAACATCCTGAGTATGCGCTGGTGCGCGGCAAATCGGTCACCGGCTATTTCTTCTACAAGCGGCTGCGGCCGCCCAAGGCAAGCAGCGGACAGTGACCGCGCTTACACTGTATCCCGCCATCGACCTGAAGGACGGCCAGTGCGTTCGCCTGCGGCGTGGCGACATGGATCAGGCGACGGTCTATGGCGACGATCCGGGTGCGCAGGCGAGGATTTGGCAGGATGCCGGCTTCGCCTGGCTGCACGTGGTGGACCTGAACGGCGCGTTCGCGGGCAAGCCGGTGAACGCGGCGGCGGTTCGCTCCATCTTGGGCCAGGTCACCATCCCGGTGCAGCTTGGCGGCGGCATCCGGGACCTGGCTGGCATCGCGGCCTGGCTCGACGCCGGGGTCCATCGGGTGATCCTGGGCAGCGCGGCGGCGAAGAACCCCGCGCTGGTGATCGAAGCGTGCCAAAGCTTTCCTGGCCGTATCGCTGTCGGCATCGACGCCCGCGACGGATTCGTCGCCACCGAAGGCTGGGCCGAGACGTCCCGCATGCCAGCCGTCGAACTGGGACTGCGGTTCGAGGACGCTGGCGTGTCGGCGATCATCTACACCGATATCGGACGGGACGGGATGCTGGGTGGTCTCAATCTAGATCAGACCGTCGCGCTGGCACAACGATTGACCACGCCGGTCGTCGCCTCCGGTGGGGTGGGGGACCTGGCCGATCTGGGGTCGCTGAAGGATGCCGCGAAAGGCACGCGAATCGAGGGGGTTATCGTCGGCCGAGCGCTGTATGATGGACGGGTCGATCCGGGGGCGGCATTGGCGCTGCTGGCTGACTGATATCCGGATAAGTTGGTCAGTGATCCGGTTGTAAGCCTCTTTGCAGGTCCGATATGTGCTTATGTTCTTGCATCGTGCGCCGCCGCGCTTTCTAAAGCCCCCCCAATGTTGAAACTCCGTGTCATCCCCTGCCTGGACGTGAAGGACGGTCGCGTCGTGAAAGGCGTGAACTTCGTGTCCCTGCGCGACGCCGGCGACCCGGTGGAGCAAGCCGCTGTCTATGACAAGGCGGGCGCGGATGAACTGACCTTCCTCGACATCACCGCCAGTCATGAAAATCGCGATACCATCCTGGACGTCGTTTCCCGCACTGCCGCTCGGGTTTTCCTGCCGTTGACCGTTGGTGGCGGGATCCGCTCGACCGAGGATATGCGTCGGTTGCTGCTGGCCGGGACCGACAAGTGCAGCATCAATTCCGCTGCGGTGGCGCGGCCGGAACTGGTGCGCGAAGCGGCAACGAAGTTCGGTAGCCAATGCGTCGTCGTCGCGGTGGATGCGAAGCAGACGGGCCCCGGCAAGTGGGAGGTGTTCACCCATGGCGGGCGCCGGAACACCGGGATCGATGCGGTGGACTGGTGCCGTCAGGTGGTGTCCCTGGGGGCCGGGGAAATCCTGTTGACCAGCATGGATCGCGACGGCACCGGGACCGGCTTCGACCTCGACTTGCTGCGGGCCGCGTGTGGTGCCGTGCGGGTGCCGGTTGTCGCCTCGGGCGGTGTCGGCACGCTGGAGCATTTCGTGGAGGGCGCGCAAGCGGGTGCGACCGGACTGCTGGCCGCCAGTGTCTTCCATTTCGGTACGTTTACGATCATGCAGGTGAAGCAGGCTTTGGCCGCCGCCGGCCTGCCGATTCGTTTGCCGCGCAAGGCAGCCTGACCATGGCGAAATCCGCGAAGAAAAAGACGGCGGCCCGCCGGCCGAAAGTCGCCGGGAAAGCGACCGGGACCACAGGCGGGAAGTCGAAGAAATCCCGGGTCGCCAAAGTCGCCGCCGCGCCGGTGAAGTCCGATGCGGTTGTTCTCGACCGACTGTTCGCCGTCATCGAGGACCGCCGCGATGCCGACCCCGCCGTCAGCCACTCGGCTCGGCTGCTGTCGCGCGGGCCGGCCAAGGTGGCGCAGAAATTTGGCGAGGAAGCGGTGGAATGCCTGATCGAGGCGGTCGCCGGCAATCGCGACGCCCTGATCGCCGAGAGCGCCGACGTGCTGTATCACCTGCTGGTGCTGTGGGTGTCCTCCGGTGTCGAGTCGGCCGAGGTTTGGGCCGAACTGATCCGTCGCGAGGGCATCAGCGGCATCGCCGAGAAAGCCGCGCGCACCAAGCCCGTGGTGGTGCGGCGCAAATTGGGGACGTCGAAAATTCCGTAGGCAGGTGTCTGGCACGGTATCCCGCCGCATCGTAAAACCTGGTCCCATCGCCTCAGGGAGACGTTCCGATGCCGGTCAGCGGCCTGCCACCCTACGACACGCAGAATATCTTTGCCCGCATCCTGCGCGGGGAGATTCCGGCGAAGAAAGTGTTCGAAAACGACTTCGCCCTCGCGTTCCACGACATCAATCCGCAGGCGCCGACGCATGTGCTGGTGATTCCGAAGGGGCCATATTGCTCCTTCGCCGATTTCAGCGCCTCGGCCAGTGAGGCGGAAATCGCCGGGTTTATCCGCGCGGTTGGCACGATCGCCAAGGATCTGGGCCTGGAGGCGCCGGGTTACCGGCTGCTGGCCAATATGGGCGAGCATTCCGGGCAGGAGGTGCCGCACTTCCACGTCCATCTGTTCGCCGGGCGGCCGTTGGGGCGGATGATCTCAGATTAGTCGGCTGAGTCGCGCCTGCGGGTCTATTGCCTCAGGCGAGCACGCTCGACGGCTGCCAGCGCCGTCGCGACGCGGTCGAGAACGGGGCGCCAACCGGCGCCGCCCAGCCACTCCGCCGGGGTCACGCGAAACAGCCTCGCGGACGGGTACCACGGGCTGTCCGATCGGTCGGTCAACCAGCGCCAGTCGGCCGCGACATGCAGCACGATCCAGACCGGTTTACCCAGCGCGCCAGCGAGATGCGCGATCGCGGTATCGACCGCGATCACCAGATCGAGGCCTGCGACCAGCGCGGCGGTATCGGCAAAATCTCTCGCCTTCTGGATGTCCCGGGCGATCGCCGGGCGGGCGGCGAGGACGGGCCGGTCCTCGGAACGCGCGGCATATTGCAGGCTGTGAAAGCTGATCCCCGGCACGTCGGCGAGGGTCAGGAACAGATCGGCCGGAATCGAGCGCAAATGATCGCGTGAGTGCCGGGCATCCCCAGACCACGCGAGACCCACCTTCAGGCGCCCGTCCGTGGCCTGTTTCCCGGGGAGTTTTGGCGATGCCGGGGGCGACAGATATTGCCTGGGTGCCGGAATGCCGTCCAATTCGGTGTTGCACCAGCGCGGCAGGCTGGTCGAGTTGCATTGCATGTCGAACCGCGAGCGATCGGAAACGGCGTCCACCACCGTCGCGTAGGGTGCGGCGGTGGCCAGTAGCCGCACCAGTGCGGGAAACGTATGCCAGGTGATGTGCGCCGCCCCGCGATCCCGCAGCATCGGCAAGTAGCGAAAGAACTGGATCGAGTCGCCATGGCCCTGGTCGTCTGTCACCAGCAGCGTTTTCCCGGTCAGGGTCTGACCCTGCCAGGCCTGGCCGACATGGGCAGGCGACGCGGCGGGGCGGAGTTCCGGAATAGCCTCCCGAGCGGCATAATCGGCCCAGCCGGCGCGGAACTCGCCCAGCCGGAGCCGGTTCATGCCCCGTTGCATCCGAATGACGTCCAGGGTTGGACACAGCGCCAGTGCCCGATCGAAATAGCGGGCTGCCGTGTCGAAGCGGCCCTCGGCGATGGCCAGTTCCCCCAGCATGCCGAGCGCGGCGGCGTAGTTGGCCGGATCGTGATGTTCGCCGGCGAGTAGCGGAGCCAGTGCATCCTGCGCGTCCGAACCACGGCCGGTCCAAGCTGCGAATCGCGCGAGTCGCAGCCTGAATTCCGGGTTGGGAGGCTGGATATCGACGGCTTTACGCGCAGCCT
>DATAZJ010000272.1:0-3981 GCA_036272115.1 Rhodopila sp.
GATCCGGGGACCAAACGCAGGATCGGGGCGGCCAGGATGGCGAGTGCGGCACCGGCGATGGTGGTCAGCTGGTAGCGGGCGTCCTGGATGGCGGCGGGGGGTGTTGCGCCCAGCAGGATGTCTCGGATGATGCCGCCGCCCAGGGCCGCGACGAAGCCGATGACGGTGATACCGAGCAGGTCGAGGCCGGCTTGGATGGCGATTTCAGAGCCTTCCAGGGCGAAGACGAAGGTTCCGGCCAGATCGGCGGCCAGCACAAGACCAGCCAGGCCGACCCGCGGGATCACGCCTTGCCGGGGTCTTCCAGGCCGATGGCGCGGAGGCGGGCGCCTTCCTCATCCCAGCCTTTGCGTTCCTTGACGTTCAGGAACAAGTGCACGGGGCGGTCCAGCAGGCCGGCCAGGTCCTGCCTCGCCTTGGCGCCGATGGATTTGATCTTGCTGCCTTTGTCGCCGATCAGGATGGCCTTGTGGCCGGATCTTGCGACGTAGATGGTGACCTCGATGCGGACCGATCCGTTCTTGTGGTCCTTGAAGGACTCGGTTTCGACGGTGGCGCCGTAGGGGACTTCCTCGTGGGTTTGCATGAAGATCTGTTCGCGCACCGTCTCGGCGGCCAGCAGGCGGTCGGGCAGGTCGGTCAGGTCGTCCTCGGGGTACAGCCACGGGCCTTCGGGCACCACTTCGGCCAGGGCGTCGGCCAGTTGGCGGATGCCGTCGCCGGTCTGGGCGCTGACCATGAAGGTTTGCTCGAACTTCGCCAGGGCGCTCAGCGAGGCGGTCAGCGGCAGCAGGGATGCGGGCGTCACCAGGTCGGTCTTGTTCAGCACCAGCCAGCAGCGGCGGCCGGAGGCGCCCAGTTGGGTGGCGATCTCGCGGACGTCGTCGCGCAGGCCGGATTTGGCGTCGATCATCAGCATGGCGACGTCGGAGTCGGCCGCTCCGGTCCAGGCGGCGGCGACCATTGCCCGGTCCAGCTTGCGCTTGGGGCGGAAGATGCCGGGTGTGTCCACCAGCAGCACCTGGGATTCGGCGCGCATCAGGATGCCGAGGACGCGGAAGCGGGTGGTTTGCGCCTTGGGTGACACGATCGACAGTTTGGCGCCGGTCAGGCGGTTCATCAGGGTGGATTTGCCGGCGTTCGGGGCGCCGACGATGGCGACGAAGCCGCAGCGCATCGGTGGGGCGGTCATGACGGCAACCGGGTCAGCAGGGCCTCGGCGGCGCGTTGTTCGGCGGCGCGCTTGCTGCCGCCGGAGCCGTCGGCACCGAGCGCCCCCACCGTGACGGTGACGACGAAGGCGGGCGCATGCGGCGGTCCGGATCGGCCGGTGATCTGATAATCAGGCAAATCCATACCTCGTTTCTGCGCCCATTCCTGCAGCGCGGTTTTTGCGTCCTTGGGCGGGTCGGCCTGGTCGGTCATCGCCTGGTTCCAGGCGCGGCGGACGAAATTCCGAGCGGGGTCGAGGCCGCCATCGAGGTAGAGGGCGCCTAGGGCGGCTTCCAGGGCATCGGCCAGGACGGTGGCCCGCTTGGCGACGCCGGCCTTGGCTTCGCCCGGCGATACCGACAGGGCGGCGGCGAGACCGGCTGTGTCGGCCACCGTGGCCAGCACCGGCTGGGACACCAGGTAGGCCAGACGGCGTCCCAACTCACCCTCCTGCTCACGCGGGAAGCGTTCGGCGAGCCATTCGGCCATGGTGAGGCCGAGGACCCGGTCGCCGATGAACTCCAGCCGTTCGTTGGAGGCTTGGCGGCGCCCCTTGCCCTGGCCGCGGACCTGGGCGGCCGAACGATGGGTCAGGGCTTCCTGCAGCAGGTCCGGGCGGTTGAAGACGTGGCCTAGGATGGCTTCGAAGGACGAGCTCATTCAGTGCAGGGGTTTGAGGATCCGGTTCCACCGGATCTCGAACGGCCATTCCCAGAACTCATACCACGGATATTCGGCGTCGATGGAGAAGAACAGGATCTCCGCCCGCCCCACCAGGTTTTCCACCGGCACGTAGCCGACGCCGTCCATGAACCGGCTGTCGGCGCTGTTGTCGCGGTTGTCGCCCATGGCGAACACATGGCCCGGCGGCACGATGTATTCCGGGGTGTTGTTGACCCAGCCGTCGTCACGTTCCTTCAGGATGTCGTGCTTGACGCCGTTGGGCAGCGTCTCCTGATACAGTTTCCGCATCATCTTGATGCCGTCGTCATCGGCGAGGTAGTCGCCCTCGGCCTTGCGGGGGCACAGCACGCCGTTGATGTAGAGCTGGCCTTCCTTGACCTGGATATGATCGCCCGGCAGGCCGACGATGCGCTTGATGTAGTCGATCGACGTGTCGCGCGGATACTTGAACACCACGACGTCACCGCGCTTCGGCAGCGACCCGAAGATGCGGCCGGAGAACAGCGGCAGAGAGAACGGCAGCGAATACATCGAGTAGCCGTAGCTGTATTTCGCCACGAACAGGTAGTCGCCGACCAGCAGGGTGGGGATCATGCTGCCGGATGGGATGTTGAACGGCTCGAACGCCACGGTGCGTACGCCGATGGCGATCAGCCCGGCGTAGACGATGGTCTTGATGTTCTCGACCCAGCCGTTGGCTTGCCGTCTGGGTTTGGCCTTGGTGGTCGCCATGGGGGCAACGGACTTTCAGATGGTTGCAGCGGCGTGGGCCGCGAGAAGCGGGCGGATCAAGCCCATGGCCCCCTACGCTGTCAAGGAACAGGTTCAAGATGCTGGAATCGCGGAGATAATCACCTGGGCGTATGCATAGGGGTGTTCGTCGGTCATCGTCAGATGCACCACGGCCTGCATCCCCGGGGGGGTGATCGCCTTCAGCCGGTCGGCCGATCCGCCGGTCATCGTCAGCGTCGGCTGGCCGCCCGGCAGGTTCACCACGCCGAGGTCGGAGAAGAACACGCCGCGGCGGAAGCCGGTTCCCAGCGCTTTCGCGGCGGCTTCCTTGGCGGCGAAGCGCTTGGCGAATGTCGCGGCCTGGATCGTCTCGGTGCGGCGCATGGCCTTGGCGCGTTCGGTTTCGGTGAAGACACGCTCCAGGAAGCGGGTGCCGTGACGGGCGATGGCCTTTTCGATGCGGCGGATGTCGCAGATGTCGGAGCCGATGCCGAGGATCATCCGCCGGTTGCCCGTTCGACGCCCTTGATCGACTTCAAGCCGCGCAAGCCGACCACGACCTTGGACAGATGGGCGACGTCGCGGACATCGACATCGACCAGCACCTCCATGAAATCCTGCTGGCGGTTGACGATCTTCAGGTTGGCGATGGCGCCGTCCTGCTTGGCGATGGCGTTGGAGATGTCGGCCAGCGAGCCCTGGGCGTTGTCGGCGATCACGCTGATACGAGCGGTGTGGCCGGATCCTTTGAGGTCGCCGCCTTCCTTGCCGACGGCCTGGTAGTTCCAGTCCACATCGATGAACCGTTCGGGGGTATCGGCGAAGGCGGTCAGCGTCTGGCATTCCCGCCCGTGGATGGTGATGCCCTTGCCGGTGGTGACGATGCCGGTGATCTCATCGCCCGGCACCGGGTGGCAGCAGCCGGCGAAGCTGAACGCCATCCCCGGCACCAGCCCGGTGACCGGCATGTCGCGATCATGCCGGTTCAGCGGTTTGCCGCGCGGCAGCATCGGCGGCATCATCCGCGGGCCCCGCGGGGCCTGCCGCAACTCCGGATACGCGGCGTGAACCACGTCCTTGGCCATCAGGTTGCCGTTGCCCACGGCGATGTAGAGTTCGTCCGTGGAGGCGATCTTCAGCGCCTTCAGCGCCGGTTCCAGCGCCTTTTCCGACCCGTCCACGCCGGCGGACCGGAACGACTTGGTCAGTTCCACCCGCCCGGCGTCGCGGGTCTGCTGGCGCTGCTCCTGATGGATGAAGCGGCGGATGCGCGCTCGGGCCTTGCCGGTGACGACGAAGCGGTCCCATTGCGGCGAGGGGGTGCCACCGCGGGCGGTCATGATCTCCACCTGG
>DATAZJ010000273.1:0-16055 GCA_036272115.1 Rhodopila sp.
CGGCGAGGAAAACGCATCCCCGCCATCCCGGTTGAACCGAGCCTCGAACGAAGCCCCAACCCCCAATTCATGCGCCTCGGCCGCCAAGGCCGGATCATGGATCACCCCCACCAGGGCATCCCGCACCCCGGCCGCATGAAACGCCGCCAGGATCGCCATCGTGTTGCCCCGCCCGCCACCCCCCGGATTATCCGCGACATCGGCAAAAATCAGCGCCGTCTCGCCGGCCAAAGCCATCCGCACCGCCTCATCCAAACTGGTCAGGTTCGGCCGGAACCGCTCCCGCCGATCCCAGCCGGCCGCGGCAATCTCCATCGCCAACCCGTCCGCCGCCGCCTGATCCAGGGCGGTCACCACCACCGTCAGCCCATTGAACGGCGTATCGGCAAACGCGAACCCACCCATCACCGAGACATTCAGCACAAGCCCCGCATAAGGCGCCTCCGCCATGCGCCGCTGCCCCAGATCGATCAGTTCGCCATACGGCCGGTTGACCGCATCCGCCCCCGTCAACTGAGTCACCGTAGGCGGCACGATCGGCAACCGCACACGCGCCAGAAACGTCCGAGCGCCGCCCAACAGCCGCCGCAACAAGACCGCCGCCTCCGCCCCACGCTCCCGCATATCCAGATGCGGATTGGTCCGATACCCGACAAACCCGTTCAGCAGCGAGACATCCGCCTCGGACACATTCGCATGCAGATCGAACGTCGCCACCACCGGCACATCCGGCCCCACAACCCGCCGCACCAGGGCCAGCAGCGTCCCCTCCGGATCATGGTCATCAACCGCGAGCCCGGCGCCATGCAGCACCAGATAAACCCCATCCAGCCGCCCCGCAGCGACCAGATCGGCTTCCCACCGCTGCATCAGCCGATCGAAAAACCCCTGCTCCACCGGCCCATTCGGCTCCGCCATCGCCAACAGGCTCGGTATCGGCTCCCACGCCCCGGCCGCATCCATGGCCGCCAGAAACCCCGGCAACTCCCCCAGCATCGCGGGCGCCGCCGACCGAGCCTCCGCGAGCATCGCCGCCCCACCGATCAAGGTGCGCGTGCGGAAATCCGCCTCCACCGCCACCGGCGCAAACCGGTTGCATTCAATGGAAAACCCCAGAACGGCGATGCGAGGCGAACCGCTCACAGCGCCACCCCCATCAGTTCCGCGATCCGCGGCGTCGCCTTCAACCCACTCCCCGTCAGCACCAGCACCGTCGTCTGCTCCGCCGTGATCGTGCCCGTCGCCAGCAGTTTCGCGAACGCTGCCGCCACCTGCGCACTCGTCGGCTCCACATAGATGCCAATACGAGCCAGATCGAGCGTCGCCCCGGCAATCTCCGCCTCGGTCAGCGTCACCGCCCCGCCTCTTGTCTCCCGCAGCGCCCCCAGCACCTCCCGCATCCGCACCGGCCGGGCAATCGCCGTCCCCTCGGCAATGGTCGGCGAAATCACCGTCGGCACCGCCTCATCCGCCCCCGCCATGAACGCCGCCGCGATCGGCGCGCAATTCGCCGGCTGAGCGGCAAAGATCCGCGGCATGCCATCGATCTCGCCGGCCCGCAGCAATTCGGAGAATCCGATCTCGCACCCCAGCACGTTCGACCCCGCGCCGCACGGCGTGATGACATTGTCCGGCGCCCGGAACCCGAGATCCTCCCACAACTCATACGCCAGCGTCTTGGTCCCGTGCAGGAAGAACGGATGCCAGTTATGGCTGGCATAAAACACCGATTCCGACCGGGCGACGGCCGCATCGGCGGTATCCTGCCGGCTGCCCGGGATCAGTTCGACGGTCGCCCCATGCGCCCGCATCTGCACCGTCTTGGCCGGACTGGTCGAATCCGGCGCCATGATCGTCGCCGCCATCCCGCCCGCCGCCGCATACGCCGACACCGCCGCGCCGCCGTTGCCGGAACTGTCCTCCAGCACGTGGCCGATCCCCTGCGCCCGCAGCAGCGACAGCATCACGCTGGCCCCGCGATCCTTGAAGCTGCTGGTCGGATTGAACCACTCGCACTTCAGCAGCACCCGCACCCCCGCCACCGTCGCCGGGATCAGTGGCGTCGTCCCTTCCCCCATCGAAATCGGCGTCTCGATCGACAACGGAAACGCCGCCCGATACCGCCACAAACTGCGCGTGGCACGATCGATCTGCCCCCGCGTCAGCCCCGGCAGCGGAGTCAGCAACAGCGGCGCATGGTCCGGCCCGCACCAGCGCGGCCGATCCAGCGGAAACGTCGCGCCGGAGCGCGGCTCGATATATTCGGCGAACATGTCCCGCACTGTGATCGGAACCCCGCCCCCGCTCAAGCGGGGTCCATGGGAAGTTCGATGAATTGACGGAAGCCGGCAGAAAACGGAAACCACAAACGAACGTCGAAAAACGTAAGGGCTCGCGGTAAAATAACCAAACAGTTTGACCGCCGCCGCCAGCCGCTCACCCACCAGCCGCTCATCCGCCAGCCTCCCATCTGCCAGCCGCTCACCCACCAGCCGCTCATCCGCCAACCGCTCATCCACCAACCGCTCATCCGTCAGCCGCTCATCCGTCAGCCGCTCATCCGTCAGCCGCTCATCCGCCAGCCGCTCATCCACCAGCCGCTCATCCACCAGCCGCTCATCCGCCAGCCTCTCATCCGCCAGCCTCTCATCCGCCAACCTCTCATCGTCATGGCAGGCGTAGGCCCGCCATCCACGCCTTCCAGTGCTGATCACGGAAAAGGCGCGGATAGCGGGCCTACCCCCGCCATGATGGGATTGGGCGGCGGCACCAACATCGCAACGTATATTCATGCACGCAGCGCCACCAAACTCGTCTCCTACAACACGAGGTGGACGGACGGCTTCAATGTGCCCCCGGACAATGTACAAATCAAAATATACATCGAAATGACTCCGCTCTTATAGCATTGTCCGTTGCCTCCCATTATGTCGCCCGCGCAGACCATGCACGATCCGTGGCTCCCGTCGGCACCAAAGCAATCAAGAATGACGCGGAGTTTCGCGGAGTTCGCGCGGAGGCTCGCGGAGACGAAAATCAGCCGGCAGCATCCAGTACCCTGACCTGCAAAAGCCTCGACTTATTCTAGAGGCCGGGATGATTGCCTCTCGCCGACTGCGCACACCGCCCGCAAAATCCACCGAATCCGCAGGTCAAACCCACCGGCACGCCTCCGAGAAACTCCGCGCAAACTCAGCGAAACTCCGCGGTCCGCTTGATTACTTTCCGATCCACCACGGCGAAGTGCCTCCCAACAGCCATCAACACGACGGACACGGAACGACCCGCGCAGAGCGATCATTGCTAGGCATCCCCGCAAATGCCACCCAGCGCGTTCAGCACCCAAATCATTGAAATCAAAAATAACGCAACAAAAGCCAATAAACTTCAGCATTTCCAACAGATCCAATGCGACAACTCACGCCGATGGGATGACGGCCGAATAACACACAGCGAGGTCCCCACTTCCGGGGTTCCTCCGCTCATCCTCCCCGTCCCGGCATTTACGGCCGAAGCGGACCGTGGAATAAGACCCAAAAGCGCAGCACTTGTAATAACAGAGCAAAAACCCCTCAAGATCAAATAGAACAAATGCAAACAAACAAGTCATCAGAAACATGATCTTCCAACAATATAACTTAAAACAATAAAACATACGCATGAAAACAGAAAAATCAACCGTCCAGCCCCACTCCCCCCAGGCCCAACCCACTCATCCGCGGTTTCCGTGTCCCGCGTCGTCCACCACCGCACCCGCCCCCCAAGCCCGAATCTCACTCAAACCCGCAACCCAGCGGTTGCCTTTCTCACCACCAAATGCCATAAGCAACCAGGAGGTTGCACATGACCGACAGCATCGAGAAAACCATCGTCCTGAACGCCCCCATCGACCGCGTATGGCGCGCTTTGACCGACCACACCGAATTCGGCGAATGGTTCCGCGTCCACCTCGATGGCCCGTTCGTCCCCGGACAACGAGCCAAGGGCCACATCACCTACCCCGGCTACGAACACCTCGTCTGGGAAGCGACCGTCATAACAATGGACCGCCCGTCGCTGTTCGCCTTCACCTGGCACCCCTACGCCGTCGATCCCAACGTCGATTACACCCAGGAACCACCCACCACCGTCACCTTCCGCCTGGAACAAACCCCGGCCGGCACAAGCCTGACCATCACCGAATCCGGCTTCGACGCCCTGCCGCCCGACCGCAAACCGATTGCCCTGCGCATGAACGACGGCGGCTGGTCGACGCAACTCACCAACATCCAAACCCATGTCGAGCCTTGACACCCAAGCCCCCATCTTCGCAGCGCTCGGCGACCGAACCCGCCTGTCGCTGCTGACCAGGCTCAGCGACGGCCAGACCCGGTCGATCGTCCGCCTCGCCGGCGACACCAGCCTGACCCGCCAGGCCGTCACCAAGCACCTGCGCGTCCTGGAAAAAGCCGGCCTGGTCAGCAGCACCCGAATCGGCCGCGAAAGCCAGTTCACCTTCAACGCCGAACCCATCGCCCAGGCAAAATCCTACCTCGACACCGTCTCCGCCCAATGGGACGACGCCCTCTCGCGCCTGCGCGCCTTCGTCGAGCCATGACCGCAATGTTGCCACCGCCCCGCCGGACCGACTATCCAGCAGCATGACCGATCCGTCCGCGACCATCGCCCAACTGACCCGCGACCTCGTCAGGCTCGACAGCCGCAGTTCCCTCTCCAACATCCCCGTGGCCGACCGCATCGAGCCCGAACTGACCGGCTTCGAGATCGAGCGCATCGACTACCCCGACGCCGCCGGCATCCCCAAGCGCGTGCTCGTCGCCCACCGAGGCGGTCCGGGCGGCCTCGCCTTCTCCGGCCACATGGACACCGTGCCCGACACCGGCTGGCAGGACGATCCCTGGTCGGCCCGCATCGATGCCGACGGCCTGCTGCACGGCCTGGGCAGCACCGACATGAAGGGCCCCGTCGCCGCCGCCATCGTCGCCGCCCGATCCCTGCCCGACACCGTCCCCCTCACCTTCCTCCTCACCACCGACGAGGAAACCACCAAGCTCGGCGCCCGAGCGATCGCCGAGCGGTCAACCCTGGTCCGCACCGCTCGGCCAACCGGCATCCTGGTGGTGGAGCCCACCCAGCTCCGCCCGGTCCGCGGCCATCGCAGCCACATCCTGTTCACCTGCGTCGCGCACGGCGTCCAGGCTCACAGCTCCACCGGCGAAGGCCGCAACGCCAACTGGGCGCTGATCCCCTTCCTGGCCGAGATGAAAACCGTCTTCGATCGCCTGCTGACCGACCGCACCCTGCAGGACGACGCCTACACCCCGCCGTTCAGCGACTTCAACCTGGTCATCGACAACCACGGCACCGCCATCAACGTCACCGTTCCCGTCGCCACCGCCCGCATCAAGTTCCGCTACTCCGCCAAGATCGACCCCACGCCCATCCGCTCGGCCGTCCAGGAAGCCGCCGCCCGCCACGACATCACCGTCACTCAGGCCGAGGAAGGCCGCCCACCCGAACGCCCCGCCAACGACCCGTTCGTCCTGCAATGCGTCGCCGCCAGCGGCCAACCCGCCACCACCGTGCCCTTCGGCACCGACGCCTCTATCCTGCAGTCGATCGCCCCCTGCGTGGTGATGGGCCCCGGCGACATCGGCGTCGCCCACAAACCCGGCGAGGCCGTCCGCATCGCCGACCTCACCGCCGCCGTCCCCATCTTCCAGGCCCTGGCGACCCGCATGGGCGCCTGACACCGGTCTGCGCGCACGCTCAAGCGGTCTAACCTATTTGCGTTCATCCGCGTTCATCCGCGGTTCCAATTTCTACCTTTTCCAGCCCCCGAAGCCCGCGGAAACCCATACAGCGGCCCTGAACACACCGCCCACCTTGCCGCGCCGCCCCACCAACGCGATATGCCGTTGAATTCGCCAGCACGAACAGCAGAATGACCACCCCCGGGACCAACCCCGGCGCTCGCCCCGATTCGGGCCGCTCCGGCCGGTCTTCGGCGTCCTGTCGGCACGGCGACCTTCAAGCGGAACACCGGACAATGGATCTCATCAACGGCCTGCAAACTTTCATCCGGGTCGTCGAGACCGGCTCCTTCTCCGCCGTCGCCCGCGAATCCAACGCCAGCCAGTCCGCCGTGACCCGCCAGGTCGCCCAACTGGAGGAACATTTCGGCGTCCGCCTGCTCCACCGCACCACCCGCAAGCTCAGCCTGACCGACGACGGCCAGGACCTCGTCACCCGCGCCCGCCATCTGCTGGAGGAAGCCGAGGACCTGCAGGACACCTTCGGCAAGGACGGCGGTTCGCCCACCGGCCTGGTCCGCATCGGCCTCAACATCGGCGCCGCCGTCCTGCTGGTGCCGGATTTCACCGCCATGCTGGCCACCCACCCCGGCCTCGCCGTCGAACTCGTGGTCAGCGAACACGCCGAGGACCTGATAGCGGAGCGGCTGGACGTCGCCCTGCGACTCGGTCAGCCGGCCGACACCTCGCTGGTGTCCCGAGCCCTGACGACGATGGGATCGACCGCCGTGGCGGCCCCGGCGTATCTGGAGCGTTACGGCGCCCCCGAACACCCGTCGGACCTGCTGAAGCACACCTGCATCATCCACGACATGGGGCCCGGCAGCACCCATTGGGCCTTCACCGGCCCCGACGGTGCCGTGGACGTGGAAATCGCCAGCGCCTTCCGCTCCAACAACAGCCTGGTCGCCCGCCAGGCCGCCACCTCGGGCTACGGCATCGCTTTGCTGGGCGACCCGCTGACCCTCAGCGAAATCCGCGCCGGCCGGCTGTATCGCCTGCTGCCGAACTACGTCGCCCGTCGCCGCCAGATCTTCATCGTCTACCCCTCCCGCCGCCATCTGGCGCAACGCACCCGCGTGGTCATCGACTTCCTGATCGAGCAGTTCCGCCGTCTCGACAAACGGCTGCTCGACGGGCGGACCTGGGGTGAGAACGACGCAACCTGGCTGGTCTGACCCCTCGCCGCCCCGCCCCTCCGCGCCACCCGCCGTGCCACAAACGCGCCGGTCCGGCAGCGCACCGCGCCGGCATCCATCCGATCAAATGACCGAAATCCAACGTCAAATTCACGACCAGACCATTTTCAGGCTGCACGCTCGGTCGCAAATCGGTCTAGAAGGCTGGTTCCACAGTCCACCGATGGCTGATGCCATGAAGGTCTGAGCCATGAACGTTTCCGACACCCCTGCTTTCGCCGCCTCCGGCCGACACCTCGCCGCCCTGGCGATCGGCGTGACGTTGACCCTGTTCGCCGCCCCCGCCGCGTGGTCGCAGGACATGCTGGGCGCGGGCGGCCGAGCCAACCGCGCCGCAACCAGCCAGCAGGCGCCCGTGGTGAGACCGGCCGACGCGATCCCCGGCGCCACCGCACGCGCCCCCGCGGCCCCCGCCACCAAGGCGGCCGGCGACCTGCAGCCGAACGACGCGCTGTTCGACGCCATCAACCGCGGCGACATCGCCGCCGCCCGCGACGCGCTGAACCGCGGCGCCGACCTCAACGCCATCAACGTCCTGGGCATGACACCGATGGAGCTGTCGGTCGATCTCAGCCGCAACGACATCACCTTCCTCCTCCTGTCCATGCGCGGCGAAGACAGCGACCGAGGCTCCCGCGCACTCGGCCGCGACACGCGGTCATCCGGCAACACCGTGCTGTCCGGCAAGCCCGACACCGCACACAAGGGCAGAACGGTCACGGCGAAAAGCGCGCCGCCCACCGCCAGGCCGGCGCCGACACCCAGGCGATTCGCCAACGACGGCGGCACGCCACTGCCCAGCGCCGGCTTCCTCGGCTTCGGTTCCGGACCGTCGGCGAATTAAGGTCCGACACGCAATAACCGGCATGACGCGAAAACCATGGACGCCCGAGGGGAGGATGCCTGACCATGTGCCGTAAGCATCACGCCCGTGCCCCCTGGCAAGCCCTGCGGCAACATGTCGCAGGGCGGGAACCGCGACACGCCTGACGCCCCGGCGTCCTGACCTCTCGGACCTGCTCTGACTGACGCACCGGCGGCCGGCTTCGTGCCACCCGCCGGTTCTTCGCGCCCGTCACGCCACCTCACGCACCAACGCCGTGAAGTGCCCCGATCAAGAGATCATCATGCGGCCCCTCAGCAAAGAATGGATCGCGGAAGCGCGAGCCCTCAGTGGCATCTCCGTCTCCGTGACCATCACCATGTTCGCCCAGCTTGCCATCTCGGCGGTGGAGACCCTCGCCGTCGCGCGCGTGGGCGTCACCGCCCTGGCCGGCGTCACCCTCGCCCTCGGCATCTACCTCCTGGTCTTTCTCTTCGCCCTCGGCGTGGTCACCGCCGTCACCCCCATCGCCGCCCAGGCACGCGGCCGCGGCGACCACGAAGCCGTCCGCCTCGCGGGCCAGCACGCCCTCTATGTCGGCCTCAGCTTCTCGCTGCCGGGCGCCGTCCTCCTATCCGTCGGCGGCCTCCTGCTCGGCCTGTTCACCAGCAGCCCGGAGGCGAAACCCGCCGCCGACTATCTGATCGCGGCCGCCTGGGGGCTGCCCGCCTGGGTCTGCTACGTCGCGGTCCGCGGCTTTGCCGTCGCGACCGGACGGGTCATGGTCACCACGATCATCATGCTCGCCGCGGTTCCCCTGCACGCCGGCCTGACCTGGTGGCTGGTGTTCGGCGGCCTCGGCATTCCCCCACTCGGCGCCACGGGAGCCGGCTTGGCCTATTCGCTGGTTGCCTACCTCGCATGGGGCTTGCTCATCGTCATCGTGCGAGCCGCGCCGGCCGACCCGTTCAGCCGTTCATTCGCCGCCCCGTTCACCTGGAACACCCGGCAATATTGGCAGATCGTACGCCTGGGCATTCCCTTCGCCTGCCGTATCGTCCTGCGGGAAGGCATGCTGCCGGCCACCGCCTTTGTCGTCGCGCCATTCGGTCCCTCCGCGCTCGCCGCCCACGCCGTGGCGGCGCAAATTGTCGATCTGCTCGGTGTCTTCTGCTTCGGGTTCAGCGATGCCGCCAATACCCGGGTCGGCCTGGCCATCGGCTCCGGCCGGGTCCACCACGTCGGATCGGCCGCCTGGATCTCCGTCCTTCTCGCCGCCGGCGTCGGCCTCCTCGTCGCCGGCATGCTGATGGCCGAACCGGCCTGGGTCGTCTCCTGGCTGCTGGACGGGACCGAATCCGAAAGCGCCGCCGCGGCCGCCGCTGTTCTACCCCTCGCCGCCTTTGTGCTGTTCCTGCAGGGCATCCAGTCCGCCATCGGCGGCGCGTTGAGCGGAATGCGCGACGCGAAGGGACCTCTGCTCATTGCCGTCTTCGGCTCCTGGGGCATCGGCCTGCCGCTTGGCACGCTGCTGGCCCGCATAAGCCCCCTGCCCGTCAACGGCCTCTGGACCGGCCTCCTGCTCGGCGCCTGCGTAACGACATTTTTCTACGTGATCCGCGTCCGCCAGCTTCTGCGGCGATTGGAATCGCCAGCGCCATGCGCCGGCAGCGTCCACCCGCCGCGGCCCACCCGAAAACGTCAACCATCATGACAGAAACCGCCAGAATTGATGCCCGCGCAACCGGAAGTGATGCGCAACCGGAGCGTCCGGGCACTAGGTGCCGGTGGCTGCCAGGGAACGCTTCCCCATCCCCGGTTATGCCACGCAAGGAGATCAAGATGCTGAAAATTCGTTTGCTTCAAGCCGTTTGTACCGTCGCGATGCTGGGCGCCGTCCCCGCTTTCGCTCAATCCAACACGCCCGAGGCGAAAACCGAGGGTGCCGCCGCCGCGCCCGCCGCGCATCAGGCGATGCCTGACCAAACCAATGGTTCGTCCTCCGGCGGAAGCATGGCCTCATCGAACAAGGATGGCCTCGGCGTGTCGAGCCACGGCCCGAAGGCCCATCGGACCGCGATGATGCACCATAACCGTGCGATGCACGCCTCTTCGAAGACGGACAGCTCGCAGGACTCGAAGATCGACCAGTTGAACAACCAGAGCTATCAGGCGGCCCAGCAAGGCCAGACCTTCTCCGGTAACGGGTCCGGCGACGCATCCGCCGGCATGTCGAGCGGCATGTCGAAAACAGGCGGTTCCGGCAGCATGAACAACATGTCGGGCAGCGGCTCCGGCATGTCACATGGCGGTTCGGCCAGCAACACCATGTCGAGTGGCAACGCCATGTCGGGCGGCAACAACATGTCCGGCGGCGGTTCGGCCAACGGCGGCGGCTCCTCTGGCGGTGCGGCCGGTGGCGGTGCGGCCGGTGGCGGCGCGGGCGGCGGGAGCAAGTAACCCCCCGCGTCGCGGCGGGCTTAATTCGGACCGGCTGCCGCAGCAGCCGGTCCCCGCTCCGGCGATTGCCGACCCCAAACATTGCCGACCCCGGACATTGCCCAACCCAGACATTGGCGTCCGCCGACAACCCGGCTAGCATCCTCCCCGGCCTATAAAAACCGGAGGAAACCACCATGAAAGCCGCGGTCTTTCACGCAGCCCACCATCCTTTGACCATCGAGGATGTGGACATCGAGAAGCCGAAGCGCCGGGAGGTCCTGCTGCGCACGGCCTATGCCGGCCTGTGCCACTCCGACCTCCACTTCATGGAAGGCCTCTACCCCTACCCCACCCCCGCCGTGCTCGGCCATGAAGGCGCCGCGGTGGTCGAGGCCGTCGGCGAGGACGTCACCTACGTCAAGCCCGGCGACCACGTCATCACCTGCCTGTCCGTGTTCTGCGGCGAGTGCGAGCAATGCACCACCGGCCACACCAACCTCTGCGACAACACCGAGGTCAAGCTGCTGCCCGGCGCGGCCCGCCGCCTGAAATGGAAAAACGAGGTCCTGCATCAGGCCTTCAATCTGTCGGTGTTCGCCGAACAGATGGTGGTGCATGAACACGCCATCGTTAAGATCGGCAAGGACATCCCGCTGGACCGAGCCGCTTTGGTCGGCTGCGGCGTGATGACCGGCGTCGGCGCCGTCTTCCATGCCGCGAAAGTCGAACCCGGCGCCACCGTCGCCGTCATCGGCTGTGGCGGCATCGGCCTGTCCGCGGTCAACGGCGCCGCCATCGCCGGCGCCGAACGCATCATTGCCATCGACACCAACCCCTCGAAGCTCGAAAAAGCCCGCGAGATGGGCGCCACCCACACCATCAACGCCTCCAACGTCGATCCCGTCGCCGCGATCAAGGACATGACCGACGGCAAGGGCGTGCCCTATTCCTTCGAGGCGATCGGCCTGAAAGCCACCGCCGAACAATCATTCGCCATGCTGCGTCCCGGCGGCACGGCCACCATCATCGGCATGATCCCGTTCGGCACCAAGATCGAGCTGCACGGCGCCGACTTCCTGCGCGACCGCAAGATCCAGGGCACCAGCATGGGCGGCAACCGCTTCCGCGTGGACATGCCCCGCCTGCTGGAACTGTGGCGCCAGGGCCGCCTGAAGCTTGACCACCTGATCTCCGGCCACATCAAGCTGGAGCAGATCAACGAAGGTTTTGCTCAATTGAAAACCGGCACCCCGGTGCGCAACCTGATCAACTTCGGCGTCGTCTAGCCTCGGGCGGTCAACAAGTGCTTCGACATCCGCACCGCCACCCAATCCCGCCATGGCAGGCAAAGGCCCACCATCCAATCCCGTCATGGAAGGCAAACGCCCGCCATCCAATCCCGTCATGGCAGGCAAAGACCCACCATCCAATCCCGCCATGGCAGGCAAACGCCCGCCATCCAATCCCGTCATGGCGGGCGAAGGCCCGCCATCCAATCCCGTCATGGCGGGCGAAGGCCCGCCATCCACGCCTGCTTCCATGAGCCGCACCGCAAGCCACGGATGGCGAACCTTCGCCCGTCAAGACGGCGGAAAACTGACCGGCACGCGCCAAGCGGTTCCATTGTCTCACGGCGAATCCTTGGCCAGACCGGCACTATCGGACACTACAGGGGGAACTCCATGATCGATCTGATAATCCGCGGCGACACCGTGGTGACGCCCCAGGGCGTCGGCGCCCACGACATCCTGATCGCCGGCGACAAGATCGCCGCCATCGCCGCACCCAACGGCATCGCCGTGCCGGATGGCACCCGCATCATCGACGCCACCGGCAAGATCGTCATCCCCGGCGGCATCGACCCCCACGTCCACTGCAAATGGCACCTCCCCGGCCCCGACGGCACCGCCACCGAGACCGCCCCGCCCGACGTCGTCAGCAAGGCCGCGGTGCATGGCGGCACCACCACGATGCTCGACTTCACCCGAACCTCCCAGGGCAAGGACGTCCGCGAGGCGATCGAAAAGCGCGAACGGGACTGGCACGGCCACTGCGCCTGCGACTACGCCCAGCATCTGATGGTCGAAGGCGCCCTGCCCATAGACCTGCCCGGACAGATCGGCGAGGCCATCCAGGCCGGCTTCTCCACGGTGAAAATCTTCACCACCGACATCACCCCCAGCCGCAAGGGGCGCATGGTCGATTTCGGCGACATCTGGGAAATCTTCCAGATCCTGGCAGCGAATAAAGGCCTCGGCGTGATCCACTCCGAGGACAACGACATCGTCATGCACATGTATGGCAAGCTGATCCGCGAGGGCCGCGCCGGCTTCGAGAACATGGCCGAAGTCCACAACACCCTGTCCGAGGACGTATCGTTCCGCCGCGTCATCCGCCTGGCCGAAAAAGTCGGCGCCGCGCTGTATATGATGCACGTCTCCGCCGCCACCGGTGTCTCGGCGATCCACGAAGCCCGCCGCCGCGGCGTGCCGATCTACGGCGAATCCCTGCACCAGTACATGCTCTACTCCAGCGAGGACTACAAACGCCCGAACGGCCAGATCTACCACACCTACCCGTCGCTGAAGGGCGCGGAAGACCACGCCGCCCTGTGGCAAGGCACCCTGGACGGGTCGATCAACTGTGTCGCCACCGACGAAATCTGCTGCACCCTGAAGCAGAAACTGCAAGGCAACCGCATCGACGACACCACCGGCGGCAACGCCGGCGTCGAGCCCCGCGTGGCCCTGATGTACACCGAAATGGTCGGCAAACGCGGCTACTCGTTACGCCACTATGTCGATCTGGTCTCCACCAACGCCGCCAGGATCATGGGCCTCTACCCCCGCAAAGGCGCGCTCGCCGCCGGGTCCGACGCCGATATCTGCGTGCTGGACCCCGCCGACCAGCGCGTGATCAAAGCCGAGGACCTGCACGAAGCCGACTACACCCCCTGGGAAGGCCGCAAGATGGACGCCTGGCCCTGCCTGACCGTGCTGCGCGGCAAGATCGTGGTGGAAAACGGCACCTACAAAGGCAGCCTGAACGATGGCAAATGGCAGCACCGCCGCATCGCCGAGGACATGCTGACCGCCCCTCGCCTATGACCGACGCCCAGTTGCGGGTGCTGCTGCTGGATTGCCTGAAACTGTGGGAGGTCGAGGGCAAGATCACCGCCGCCGACCCCGGCCTCCGCATCCAGACGCCGATGGGTCCCTTCACCGTCACCCAGGCCGACCCCGAACTACGCCCGGCCCGCTGGCTCTACCAGACGCCGGAGCGAGAAGCGGCCCAGCGCCCCCCACGCGCCGCCCCCTCCATCGTCGCCCTGCTGTCGGCCCTGCGCAACGCCATGGGCGGCACCGGCGGCGACCGCCTGCGCATCGGCGGGGCCTAGGCCAGGGCCACAGCCCGCCCGTGACGGCCCTGCGCATCGGTAAAGGCCGCGGCCCACCCGTCATGGCCCTGCGCATAGGCCAAGGCCGCAGCCCACCCGTCATGGCCCTGCGCATAGGCCAAGGCCGCAGCCCACCCGTCATGGCCCTGCGAAGTCCCGGCCATCTGCGCACGGAACATGGACCAGCCCGGCGAACCCCCCGATCCCGCCCTGCGTTGCACTCTTGTCAACGACGGGAGCATCACAGTGACAAATCTCGACGACACCACCAACACCACCGGCCGGTCGATCGCCGCCAGGCAGGTCCAGGGCACCACGGTCTACAACACCGCGCTGGAAAAACTCGGCACCATCCACGACGTCATGATCGACAAGGCCAGCGGCCGCATCGCTTACGCGATCCTCAGCCACGGCGGATTCCTCGGCGTCGGCGACCGCTACTTTCCGCTGCCCTGGGAGAAACTCAGATACGACACCGAAATGGGCGGCTACGTCGTCGACATCGATCGCGACGTGCTCGAAGGCGCCCCATCCTACACCGATCCGGCGACCGCCGCATGGCACGACGATAGCTGGGGCCGCGACATCTACACCCACTACGGCGTCAGCCCCTTCTGGGACATGATGCCCTGAACCTTGCCCCGCATCGCTGACCGTGCTTGGAATCCTCCGGGACGTGATAACGCAATCATCACGTCCGGGGGGAATGCATGAAGATAACGCAGGTCGAAACACTCCAGGCCGACGCCGGCTGGCGCATGTTTTCATTCCTGAAAATCACCACCAGCGACGGCATCGTCGGCTGGTCCGAATTCAACGAAAGTTTCGGCAGCACCGGCCTGTCCGACGTCATCAAGGGCCTGTCCCCGGTCCTGATCGGCCGCGACCCGTGCCGGTTCGAGCAAGTTACCCAGCACCTGCACGTGCTCACCCGCCAGTCCCGCGGCGGCCTGAACCAGCAGGCTATCGCCGCCATCGAGAACGCCCTGCTCGACGTCGCCGCCAAGTCCTACGGCATCTCGGTCGCCGCCCTGTTCGGCGGCCCGATTCGCGAGCGCATCCCCGTCTACTGGTCGCATTTCGGCACCTACCGCGTGCGCAGCGCCGCCCTGATGGGCGTGCCCGAACTGCGCAATTACGACGACCTCGCCAAGCACGCGCAGGAGGTCCGCGACCGCGGCTTCCGAGCGCTCAAAACCAACATCCTGCCCATGGCGGACGGCCGTCTGTCGTCCTACGTCCCAGGCTTCGGCCGCAATATCGGCTGGCCCGAACTCAACTGGGACAACAAGCTGACCCGAGGCGTCACCGAACAACTCTCCATCATCCGCCAGGCCGTCGGCCCCGACATGGGGATTCATCTCGACACCAACTTCAACTTCAAGACCGAGGGCTTCAAGCGCATCGCCGAGGCGGTCGCCCCGATCAACCTGACCTGGCTGGAAATCGACACCCACGACGCCCCCGCCTTGGCCGAGATCAAGCGATCCGCCCCCTGCCCCATCGCATCCTGCGAAACGTTGCACGGGCGCCGCGAATTCAAACCGTTCCTGGACCATTACGCCACCGATGTCGCCATCGTCGACGTCATCTGGAACGGCCTGCTGGAATCGTCGAAGATCGCCTCCATGGCCGATGTCTACGAGATCAACGTCGCCCCGCACAATTTCTACGGCCATCTGTGCAGCGCCATCAGCGCGACGTTCAGTGCCATCGTGCCGAACTTCCGGGTGATGGAAATCGACATCGACAGCGCCCCCTGGCGTGACGAGTTCTATACAGTCGTCCCGACAATCGAAAACGGCGAGTTCATCCTGCCCACCGGCCCCGGCTGGGGCATCGACATTAACGAAAAAGCCGTCCGCGCCCGTCCACCCAAATAACGCCCCTGTTCGTCGATGGCTCGGTGTCTCCGGGCCACCTATCGCGGCACCAAAGCGGCAACCAGAACCACCCAAGGAGCGACCAAATGGCAAAATTCAAGATCGCGACCCCGACCGGGGCCAGCTTCACCACCGCCGGAGGCGGTTACAACTACGAAATGGAACCGCTGGAAGGGATCGACGCCGAAATCGTCGAAGGCCCCGCCGATGAGGACGGCTTCATCAAATTCGCCCAGGATGCCGATGTCATCTACGCGAAAGGCATGCGCTTCACCAAAAAGGTAGTCGATAGCCTGCCGGAACAATGTCGCGCCATCGTGCTGGGCAGCGTCGGGGTGGATAGTGTCGATGTGAAGGCTGCCACCGAACGCGGTCTGCCCGTCACCAACTGCCCCGATACCTTCATCGAGGAAGTCGCCGATCACGCAATGATGCTGCTGCTGTCGGCCCATCGCCGCACCATCGAGCAGGATCGCATGGTGCGCAAAAACAAATGGC
>DATAZJ010000274.1:0-18716 GCA_036272115.1 Rhodopila sp.
CCCACCGCCGAAGCGCCGCGCTGGTCAACCTCTACGGCCCCACCGAGTGCTGCGTCGAATGCATCTGCCACCGCAACACCCCAGGCGCGCAAGAATCCGCCATTCCGATCGGCCGCCCGATCGCCAACACCCGAGTCCATCTGCTGGACGACCACCTGCAACCGGTCCCGTTCGGCGTCGCCGGCGAAATCTGCCTCGCGGGCACCGGCCTCGCCGACGGCTACCTCAACCAGCCCGATCTGACCGCCGACCGCTTCGTGACGCTGCCCGATCAGCCCGAGGAACGCGTCTACCGCACCGGCGACCTCGCCTGGCGCCGAGCCGACGGCACCATCCAGTTCCTTGGCCGCCGCGATAACCAGGTGAAAATCCGCGGCTATCGCATCGAACTGGCGGAAGTCGAGCATCACGTGCTGCGCCAACCCGGCATCCGATCCGCCGTGGTCCTGCCGCTCGACGACACCCTCGCCTGCTGGTTCGTCGCCGACCATGCGGCCGACACGGCATCGCTGCGCAGCACCCTGGCGGTGGCGCTGCCGCCCTACATGGTGCCGTCCCACCTGATCCAGGTCGCCGCCCTGCCGGTCACCGTCACCGGCAAAATCGACCGCACCGCCCTGCCGCCCCCACTGCTGTCCCAGGACGCACAAACTCAGCCGCCGGCCGGCCCTGTGGAGCAGGCGCTGGCCGCGATCTGGACCGACATCCTCGGCTGCGGCCCCGTCGGCCGCGATGACGATTTCTTCGCCCTCGGCGGCCACAGCCTGAAAGCCGTCCGGGTCATCACCGCCCTGCGCGATCGCCTCGGTGTCGACCTCCCGCTGTCGGCCCTGTTCGCCGCCCCGACCATCGCCCGGCAGGCGCGCCTGCTCGCCACACCCGAACCGTCCGAGGCAGCCGGTACCGTGCCGCATGTCCCGGATCAGGACGATTACCCGCTCAGTGCGGCGCAGCGCCGGCTATGGCTGCTGGCGCAGGGCGACGGCAACGCAGCCTACGGCCTGGCCGCGGGCTTCCGCCTGGACGGCCCCCTCGACCTGCCGGCCCTCCAGGCCGCCATGAACTCGCTGATCCAGCGCCACGAGAGCCTCCGCACGGTCTTCCCGGTCATCAACGGCGAACCCAGACAGCGCGTCCTGCCAACCCGGCCATTCCCTCTCACCGCAACCACCCTGCCGCCCGGCGAGGACCCGGCCGACACCTGCCAAACCGCCGCGTCCACCCCGTTCGACCTTACCAACGGCCCGCTGCTCCGCGTCCGTCTCTGGTGGCAGGCGCCAGGCCGCCACGTGCTGCTGGTGGCGCTGCACCACATCATCGGCGACGCCGCCTCGCTGGATGTGCTGATGCGCGAACTCGCCGTGCTCTATCACCACCATCACGACGGCGGCCCAACTCTGCCCCCTCTGTCCCACCAGGCCCGCGACTTCGCGGTGGCGGAGCAGCATCGAACGACCAACGCCCACCAGACCGCCAGCCGCGACTACTGGCTGACAAAACTCGGCGGCGAACGTCCGGCCCTGGAACTGCCCACCGACCATCCCCGTCCCGCCCTGCGCGGCTGGCAAGGCCGCACGCTGGACACAAGGCTGCCCGCCACCACCGCCGACGCACTGGAAACCCTGGCCCAAACCCACGGCGTCAGCCTCTACGTCGTGCTCCTGGCCCTGGCGAAACTGCTGCTGCATCGCTGGAGCGGACAGGACGACATCATCCTCGGCACCGTCATCACCGGCCGAGACAGCGCCGCCCTGGACGGCCAGATCGGCTTCTACGTGGACACGCTGGCACTGCGCGACACGGTGCGCGCCGATGAACCGTTCGCCACCCTGCTGCACCGGGTGCGCGACACGCTCGACCAGGCCGTGGCGCACCGGCGCACCGGCTTCGACACCATCGTCCAGGCCCTGGCCGCCGGCGGCGACCTGTCGCGCAATCCGCTGTTCGACGTCATGCTGGTGCTGGAGCCACCAAACGAAACCGCTCCATCGATCCCCGGCCTGCAAATATCACCGCTGCCGCTGGAAAGCGGCATCAGCAAGCTCGACCTGACCATCCACGCCCGCCGCGACGCCGATTGTCTGGCCGTCGCCCTCGAATATCGCACCGACCTGTTCACCGAGGCCCGCATCCGCCAGATGCTCGGCCACGTCGCGACCCTCGCCGAGAACATCGCCAGGGATCCCACTGGCCACCTCGACATCCTGCCGCAGCGGGAACACGCGCTGCTCGCCCGCTTCGCCGACGGCGGCACACTGCCAATACCGGCCGGCCGCATCCACGATCTGTTCGCCGCCCAGGTCACCGCGACGCCGGACCGGCCCGCCATCATCGCACCCAGCCGCACGCTGACCTACCGCCAACTCGACCACCTGGCCGACCGAGTGGCAGCCCTGCTGACCGGCCCCGGCCAACTCCGGACCGGCGAACCGGTCCTCGTCACGCTCGACCGCTCAACCCCCTGGCTCGCCGCGCTGCTTGGCGTCCTGAAGGCCGGCGGCGTCTACATGCCCGCCGACCGCCAGCATCCCCCCGGCCGCGTCGCCGCGATGCTGCGGCACAGTCACTGCCGCCTCGCCCTGGCCGAGACCGCACCCCAAGGCATGACGAAACTGGCGGAGCAGGACGGCCTTTCCCTCTTCGCCGCCACACGACAACCGGACGACACCGCACCCGGACTGCCGGACGACGCCGCCTACCTGATCTTCACCTCAGGCTCCACCGGCGAACCGAAAGGCGTCGTCCTGGCACACGCCGGCTTCGTCAACATGATCACCCGCCAGATCGAGACCTTCGGCATCACACCAGACGACCGAGTCGTGCTGTTCGCCTCCCCCGCCTTCGACGCCTCCCTGTCGGAGATTTTCATGGCGCTCCTGGCCGGCGCCGCCGTCGTCCCCGCCGATGCCGCGACGGTCGCCGACGCCCAGGCCTTCCCCGCCTACCTCCGCCACCACGGCGTCACCGTCGCCACACTCCCCCCCGCCTACCTGTCCGCGCTCGGCCGCCCCGACCTCGGCACCCTCCGCGCGCTGATCACCGCCGGAGAGCCCCCCGTCGCCGCCGACCTTCGCCACTACGCAAGCCGGCTGCGCTACTTCAATGCCTACGGCCCCACCGAAACCTCGGTCTGCGCCACCATCTGGGAAGTGCCACCGAACGGCCCAACGGATGCCGACATGCCGGTCGGCCGCCCGCTCGCCAACACCGGCGTCCACGTGCTGGACACCAGTCTGCGCCCCGTCCCCGTGGGCGTGGCCGGAGAAATCTGTGTCGCCGGCACCGGCCTGGCCCTCGGCTACCTGGGCGACCCCGCCCTGACCCGCCACAGCTTCGTCGACGCCCAAGGAACCCGCCTGTACCGCACCGGCGACCGAGGCACCTGGGGCCCCGACGGCCTGCTGAACTACAGCGGCCGCATCGACCGCCAGGTCAAAATCCGCGGCCAGCGCGTCGAACCCGCCGGCATCGAACGCGCCCTCGAGGCACTGCCCGGGGTCGCCCAGGCCCTGGTTCTGGCCCGCGGCCAGGACGCCACCGACCGGCATCTGGTCGCCTGGCTGGTCGGCCGGACCGGCACCAATCCGCCACCCGTCGAAGCGCTGCGAGCCCAACTGGCCGAGACCCTCCCCTCCGCCCAGATCCCGGCCCACATCGTCTGGCTCGACGCCTTCCCCCGCACCGTCAACGGCAAGATCGACCAGTCCGCCCTGCCGGCGCCAACCCCGGCCGAACCCATCGACCATGCCCCCCCGCGCACCGGCGACGAAACCCTGCTCGCCGAGGTGTTCGCCCAGGTCCTGGGTGTCAAACAGGTCGGCATCCACCAGAATTTCTTCGAACTGGGCGGCGATTCCATCCGCCTGCTGCAAGTGACCGCCGAACTCGGCCGGCGGCAGCGGCGCATCGCCATCGCCGAGGTCTACCGCCACCCCACCGTCGCCGGCCTGGCGGCGGTGATGCAGGCGGGCGAACTCGGCGCCGAACAGGGATTGGTCACCGGTCCGGCCCCGCTGACCGCGACCCAGGCCTGGTTCTTCCGCACCCACCGAGGCAACCCCAGCCACTTCAACCAGTCCGTCCTGCTGCGGCTGCGCGACCGGCTGCCCCTGGACACGCTGGAAACCGCGATGCAGGTGCTGCTGCGCCACCACGACGCGCTGCGGCTCGCCATCGTCGCCCGCGACGGCGGCTGGCGCCAGAATTTCGGCGACATGCCGCCCGGCCCCATCGCCGACCTGATCGACCTGCGCGACGCGGAGGATCCGGAAGCAGCGCTGACCCACCACGCCGACATCGCCCAGCGCGGCCTGGACCTGGCAACGGGACGGATCGTGACCGCGCTGCTGTGCCGGTTGCCGCAACAAGACGCCATCCTGCTGGTGATCCACCACCTCGCGGTCGATACCGTCAGTTGGCGCATCCTGCTGGACGACCTCGTTACCGCCCTGGACGCAGCCACTCACGGCCGGACACCGACCCTGCCGCCAAAGACCCACGCCTTCCGAGACTGGGCCGAACACCAGGCCAGGGCCGCCCTGTCCCCGGCACTGGCCGCGGAACGTGCCGACTGGGCCTCGCTGTGCCGCGACGCCGCCGTCCTCCCGTCCGGCCCCGTGCGCGACCGGATCAGCCACGCAAAGCGGATCGCCACGGTCCACCGCAATCCCGAACCGGTCCTGCTCGCCGCCTTCGCCACCGCCCTCCGGCGCCACGACATCGTCTCCGGCCCGGTCGTCGTCACCCTGGAAGCGCACGGCCGCCAAAACATCGTCGAAGGCCTCGACGTCAGCCGCACCGTCGGCTGGTTCACCAGCCTCTACCCGGTGCGCCTGGACCTGACCGGCCTGACCGGCAACGAAACCATAGAGGCAACACGACGCGCCCTGGAAGCCGCCCCCAACCGAGGCGCCGGCTTCGGCCTGCTCGCCGAACTGGCACCGGAGCCGGAATTGCAGCGCCCACAGGGCGGGATCGGCTTCAACTATCTCGGCCGCATCGCCGCACCCACCGGCAGCGACCTGTTCGAGCCGGGACTGGCCAGCCTGGGCGACCCCGTCGACCCCGACTCGTACGCCCCCTTCGCCATCGACCTGCTCGCCAGCATCGAAGACGACACGCTGCACCTGATCCTGTCCCACGCCCCCACACTGCTCGACGCGGCGGCCGGAGACCGACTGATCGGCACGATCGTCGACGAACTCCACCGCCTCCCGGAAGCCACGCCGCCAGCGCCACCCGAGATCCGGCCGTATATCGCCCGCGTCGCCGACGATGCCCCGCTGCGCCTGCACCCGGACCAGCCGCACGCTCTGTTCGCCATGCCGCCGCTGTTCGGTTACGGCGCCGCCTTCCGCAACGTCGGCGAAGGCCTGACCAACGTCGCCTTCCACGCCTTCGACTTCATCGAATCCGACGACCGCATCGCCCGCTATGTCCGATCGATCCGCACCCACGCGGCCGGCCGGCCACTGACCATGCTGGGCTATTCCGGCGGCGGCAACCTGGCCTTCGCCGTCGCCAAGGGCCTCGAGGCCGCCGGCACCCAGGTCGCCCGCCTCATCCTGCTGGACTCGCCGCTGAAACAGCATGCCATCGACCAGGACGACGCCGCGATCCAGGCAATGATGGACGGCAACCTGAACTACTTCCGCGACCGCATGGCCAACGACGCCGACTACGCCGTCTACCTGCGCCAGCCCGACCTCCGGTCCCTGATGCTGCGCAAGATGGAATCGTTCATCCGCTACCTGAACGGCCTGATCGACGACGGCAGGATCGACGCCGGCATCCACCTTCTGCGTTCGGCGCAGGATTGGGCGACACCGGCGGAATGGAACGGCTGGGCCGATCGCACCAGCGGCGCGTTCGCCATCCATCACGGCTCCGGCGACCACGCCCACATGACCGAGGGACCATCCCTTGACAGCAACACCCGTATCATCCTGCGTATCCTCGCGGATGATCCGGCGGAAGACGATACACCGCGCGGGCTCGCGCGGCCCGCTGGCTTGATCCACACCTAACCGGAAAGTACCCGAAAATGCTTCCCTTTCTGCTGGGCCTCTACGTCGCGGTCGCCGCCGCGCTCGCCTTTATCGGGCGGGACACCCGCGTCGGACCGGTCCTGATCTTCCTGGTCTCGATCTTCATCACCCCGATCTTCCCGGCGATCTACGTGATGGTCGCCCGCCTCGAACGGAGGGACCCGCGCGCGGCCCACGAATGAAGCTCTTCCGCTTTATCCGGCCATCCAATCCGGCTGCCACCGTCCGCTTCCTGATCATGTCGCTGCTCGCCGGGGTGATGAACGCCGGCGTGCTGGTGATCGTCAACTTCGCCTCCCAGACGGCCTACGGCACCGCCTGGAGCTTCTATCTGTTCTTCGTCTTCCTGCTCGCCGTCGGGGTCTATTTCATCGCCCAGAGCTACGCCTTCGGCATGGTGGCGACCGAGGTCGAGGCGACCGTCTACCACGCCCGCCTCGATGTGCTCGCCCTGGTCCGCCGCTGCGAACTGCTCGGCATCGAGGCCACCGGCGAAGCCCGCATCCTCGGCGCCATGACCCAGGAGGCACAGCGCCTGTCCGCGGCGATGGCGCAGCTCACCACCGGCCTGCAATCGGCGCTGGTGGCCATCATCACCGCCGGCTACATCGCCTATGTCTCCGGCGCCGCCTTCGCGCTGTGGGTCATCTCGGTGGCGATCGCGGCCTACATGATCCTCCGCCAGTGGGGCATCTCGCAGGACCTGCTGATCAAGGCCTCGGTCAAGGACGGCGAGTTCCAGGACACCAGCGCCGCCCTGCTGCACGGCTTCAAGGAGGTGAAGCTGAACCGCCACCGGGCCGACGCGCTGTACAACGAACTGTTCGGCCTCGCCGACCAATCACGCGCCATACGGGCCGAGGCGCAGGCCGGCATGAACCGCAGCTTCGTCGTCGGCCAGGTGCTGTTCTTCCTGCTGATCGGCTCCATGGTCTTCCTGCTGCCGGCACTCGGCACCATCTCGGCCAAGACCCTCGCCCAGGCCACCATGGCCGTGCTGTTCGTGCTGGGCCCCGTCAGCATGATCATCGGCGCCATCCCGGCACTGTCCAGCGCCGAGGCGGCGGCGCGCGCCATCTTCGACCTCGAAGCCACCCTGCAGGCCCAGATCAAGGCGGAGAGCCAGCGTCTGCCCGAAGACCCGGCCCCACTCCCCGAACGCAAGGATTTCCGCTCGCTGGAACTGCGCGGCGTCACCTTCCGCTACCCGCGCAACGACCGCGGCAGCGGCTTCGTCCTCGGGCCGCTCGACTTCCGCGTCAACGCCGGTGAAACCATCTTCATCACCGGCGGCAACGGCGCCGGCAAGTCCACCTTCCTGCGCATCCTGACCGGCCTCTATCCGGCCCAGGGCGGCGAGATTCTGGTCGATGCCCGCCCGGTGGACGAAGCAAACCTCCAGGACGTCCGCGACCGCATCGCCGCCGTCTTCTCCGACTACTTCCTGTTCCGCAAGCTGTACGGCCTGACCGACACCACGACGCCGGAGGAGGCGGATGGGCTGCTGCAGGAAATGGCCATCGCCGACAAGGCCGCCATCCGCGACGGCGCCTTCACCACGGTCAGGCTGTCCACCGGCCAGCGCAAGCGCCTGGCGCTGATCGCCGCGGTGCTGGAAGGCAAGCCCCTGCTGGTGCTGGATGAATGGGCCGCCGACCAGGATCCGGTCTTCCGCCGCCGCTTCTATGAGGAAGTGCTGCCGTCCCTGAAGGCGCGCGGCATCACCATCATCGCCGCCACCCATGACGACCGCTGGTTCCACCTCGCCGACCGCCAGATCCGCCTGTCCGAAGGCCTCATCGTTCCGGTGGAGTGAGTCCGGGTCCCCCCGCCGCCGCCGACCGCCGCAGCGCCGCCCCGGCCAACCACCGGCGCACCACCGTCAGCAGCGCGAAACCGGCCTGGAAGATAATGCCGAACAGCACGATCCCAAGCGCGAACAGTGCGAACTGGCCCAGGCGCGTGGGCGTCCGGTCGGCCTGGCGGACGATGATGCCGATCGCCTCCCGCACCCCGATCGCCGCCGCGGCGCCGGACGCCATGACCAGGACGAAGAACGCCCGCCCGACATTCGGCAGGAACAGCAGCGCCGTCGCCGGGGAGTTCCGCCGCAACTGGTGCAGCGCGTCCAGCCCGCTCTCCGCGATGTAGTACGCGGAGTAGGGCAGCAGCGACAAAGCCACGATGGTGACGCCCGAGATGGTGATCCGCATCGACAGCAACGACATCTCCGGCGGGATGACGTTCAGCAGGAAGAACATCACCACGAAGGTGGGCGACGCCCGCATCAGCGCCACCAGCGCGCCGGCAGCCCTGGCGAGCACCCCCGGCCGCACCTGCGCCAGGGCGAGCGGAATGCCCAGCACGAAGCCGCCGATCAGCGCCAGCACGGCGATGTGCAGGTTGACGGCGATGCCCCCCAGTACCTGCCACAGGAAATCCGCTGGCAAGCCGCCGAACAGCCCCTTCATGCCAGGCCGGCCCGGCGTTGCAGAAACCCCCGCAGGGAGGCCGACAGCCGCACCACCACCGCGACGATCAGGATATAAAACGCCAGCATCACCCAGTAGATGCTCGCCCGGCTGCTGGCGAAGGAGCCGATATCGGTCAACTGGTTCAGCAACTCCGGCGCGCCGATGAAGCTGGCGACCGGCGTGCCCTTCGCCGCATTGATCAGGAACGCCTCGATCTGCTTGGCCGACAGGCACACGCCGCGGAAAAATAGCTGCGGCTCCCCAGCCGGCCCCGCATCGAGGCGGATCGCGGCGACAGTCTCCGCGATCGCCTGCCCGGCATTCGCGCCGTTGATCAGCCCCAGGGCGGCGATCGCCGCGATCATCACCGTCACCGGCGTGAATTCGGCGAACCCGCGCAACAGGGCCGCGGCAACGATCAGCGTCATGATCGGCGGCGACGATTGCAGCACGATCACCAGCATCCGAGCCGGCCATCGCAGCACGCGGGATGACGTGCTTGCCAGCGCGCCGATGCCCAGCGCCACCAGCAGGGTCGCCGCGATCGTTCCGGCCACCAGCAGCAATGAGTTGACGATGCCCGCTCGGAACAACAACCAGGCATGTTCCGTCTGCAGCATCGGCAATGCGACGCTGATCCCCAGCCGGTTGCTCAGCCAGGCCTCGACGGCGGCGACCTGCGGGGCGAAGCGTGTCGGCTGCAGGTCGGACGTCGCCGGCGGCAGGTCGCAGGCCGCATCGTTCCGCCCGGCCTCGGTGGCGCACACCCCGCGCCACGCCGCCTGCTGCTTCTCCAGGAACTGTGTCGCGATCTGATGCGCCCGCGCCATGCCGATCAGCACGCCGTCGCGATGAAAGATTTGCAGGGTCAGCGACAGCGCCTGTTGCAACTCTGATGCGCCGGTGCGCGCCACCGCCATGCCCCACGGCACCGGCGCGAAACCGAATTTCAACGCATACCGCCTGGCAAAATCCGGATCGCTGAGCGATCGGGCAAAAAAGCTGCTGTCCTGCGCGACGATCTGGCATTCGTCATGCGCCAGCCCGCTGAGCAACTGCTGTGGGCTGGTATACAGCATCAGGCGGGCACCATGCTCAGCCAGTTCCCAGCTTGAGTTGTTGCCCACCGTCACGCAGATCGATTGCCCGGAAATGTCATGCCAGCCGCCGATCGGCATGGCTCGGTCGGCGATCAGGACCGTCTCGGATTCGTAGTAATCGGGGTTGATGAACTGCACCAGCGGCGCCCGCCCGGTGGTATAGCCCATGGTCGCGATCACCACGTCGACCTGCCCCTCGGCCAGCGCCGAGATCCGGTTGGCCGGAGAGACCGGAACCAGTTCCGCGGTAACCCCCAGTTTCGCCGCGACCGCGCGCGCCAGGTCGATCTCGTAGCCGTCCCAGGTATCGCCATTGCGCAAGGCGAATTGCGGATAGTCGGTGCGAACGCCGATACGCAGCGTATGCGCGCACATGACCCGCACCAGCCGGTCCGCACGATCGCCCTTGCAGCCGTGTCCCGCTTCGGTGCGGGCCTGGCTCAGCAGCGCGGCGAGCGTCTCATCCGGCGTGGTCGCCGCGGCCAGCGCCAGGGTGGATTGAACTAGGACAAGAAGGCCCGCCAGCAAACCCAGCAGCAATAGCCGCCGCGGAGACTGCTTGCCCCGCATTCACGCGTGGCTTTCGGCGCGCCGGAACTCGACGATGGACATTTCACCGAAACAGTACGGGCCATACGCATGAAGCGTGCGGCCTTGCTGTTCCTGCCGGATACTGTCTGTCATGGTGCGCAGTTTATCGGCAGGAATGTAGACGAGGGAAGGGACGACGACGCGCAGTTGCAGGCCATGCCGCGCCGCCAGCTCACGGGAACTATCGATACCAACGAAAGCATTGTGCGTCACCAGCGCCCGGCCGCCCGGCCGGAGATAGCCTGTCAGACCGTCGATGAATTCGTCGAGGAATTCGCGCCCGTCGGGTCCGCCGCAACTCCATGTCGGCAGTCGGCCGCCGACCGGACCATTCTTCGTCGGGAAATGCGGCAAGTTGGCAACGATAAGATCGAACCGCCGCCCGGCCACCGGCAGCCACATGTCGCCCTGGAACAGTTCGGCGACCGCGCCATGCCCCAGATCGGCCAGCAGCCGGGCAGAGGCGCCCACGGCCCGCGGTTCGACATCGACCCCGCACAACTGCACCGCGCCCAGGGTTGCAAGCGCGGCAAGCACGACCCCGCTGCCGCAGCCAATCTCCAGGGCATGCGCGCCCGCGACCGCGCCGCGGTCCGCATACAGCGCCTGGATCAGCAAGGTGGTGTATTCGCTCGGCCGCAACGGATCGACGATGATATCGCCAACCTTGGCGGACAAGTCGATCGTTTGCGGCGCTGTCGCCAAGTCACACTGTATCGTCACGGACATTTCCCTGCGGCTTCCGGCACTGCGTTTACGAGTTTGCCACGCGGAGGTAAATAAAACGTGTACATCTCGGACATATTGATAAGAAGCAAAATGACCTGATGCGCGTCCAATCGCGCGATTTGTAAAGTTGTCCAATTTTTTAGAGACACGAAGCGGCACTTTCTGAACTGTCATGTATTGTCTCTGAATTCGCACATCACCGCCAGTTTTATTCAATTTTAACCGTCACGACTTTCGGGTTGTGGACAGACAACCGTATTTTTCACTGAAGAGTTGCCGCGACCGGTCATCCGGTGGGATAAGCCTTTCGTGCCAACATCGTCTCATTCCCTTGACAGGAAACTCCAGGCCGAACCGCCCAGATCGTCGTTGATCCGTGTGACCTACGGCCTGATCAACCGAACCATTCTGATCTCCGACGCGCTGCTGGTCATACTGGCCGCCTGCCTGTTCTGGCTGGTCACCGGCGGTCATCCCCGGCCGCTTTATGCGGACCAGGCCCTGACGATCGGTTTCATCATCGCCGCGTCCTACGCCTGGCTGATGCGCTGGGGCGGTTGCTACCGCGTGGAACGATTTCGCGAATGGGTGCGTCCGCAGGTGGATATGCTGTGCGGCCTGGTCCCGTCGCTGATCGCCGCCTCCATCATCCTCCAGGCATTCGTCGAGGACGCCTGGGACCGCATCGACTGGTTCGGCGGGTTTTTCCTGACGATCATGCTCATGCTGTTCCTGGGCCGCCTGTGCTACCGGCCGATCTTGTCATACGTCGCGCGCCAGCACCTGCTGCGCCGCAGGGTGATCGTGGTCGGCACCGGTGCGCTCGCCGATGAAATCGTCGCCCATATTCAGGAACCGAAATTCCAGCAGGATTATCTGCTGCTCAATGTGTTCGACCACCGTCCGGCCGTGGCCGAACCGCGCGACGGCACCTCTCCGAACGCCGCGCACATGCTCGATGACATGTTCGAATTCGCACGCTATTACGCTGTCGATCTGGTGATCATCGCGCTGCCCTGGTACGCGGCGCGCGACATCTTCAAACTGATCCGGCAATTGCAATGGATCGCCGCCGACGTCGTGGTGCCCTTTGCCCGCACCGGCTTCCGACCCCAATTCGCCCCGCCGGTGCAATTCATCGACCGGCCGCTGCTGCAGGTGATGCACCGGCCCTTCAAGGGCAGCCAAGGCCTGGTCAAGGTGATGGAGGACTACGTCGTGGCGGCGGTCGCCCTGGTGCTGACATCGCCGATCCTTCTGCTGGCCGCGCTCGCCGTCTGGATCGACGACGGACGGCCGATTTTCTTTCATCAGCCGCGTATCGGTTTCAATAACAACGTGTTCTCGATGCTCAAGTTCCGCACCATGTCGGTCGACAACACCGACGACGGATCGCTGGGCACCAGGCGGGACAGTCAGCGCATCACCCGGGTCGGGCGCTTTCTGCGGCGCACCTCGATCGATGAGCTTCCGCAACTCGTCAATGTCCTCAAGGGTGAAATGGCGATCGTCGGCCCCCGGCCGCACGTCGCCAACATGCAGGTGGGCGAGGGCAGCTATTCCGAGGTGGTCATGCAATACGCCGCCCGCCACCGCATCAAGCCCGGCATCACCGGCTGGGCGCAGATCAACGGCATGCGCGGCGGCATCGATTCGGTGGCGAAGGCCAGCCGCGGTGCCGACCTCGATCTGTACTACATCGCCAACTGGTCGTTGCGGTTCGACCTCACCATCATGATCCGCACCCTGCTGGGTGGGCTGGCCGGCCGTAACGTATTTTGACCACGCGCATTCCGAGCGGCTTCTTCCGGCAGTGCGCCATCCTGCTGCTGGCCCTGTTGTGCTGCGCCGCCGGCCTGCCGCCGCATGTCATCGTGGTCTACCACGATAGCTGGGATGAAATCGCCGCCGCCGGCCCCGCTGCAACCTCGATCGCGGCGCTGCCCGGCTATCTCGGCGTTGTGGACCTCGCGTTCGCCAGGCCGGACCTGCGCTACGACGGCGACCTCGATCTGTCCGGAACCGGCCTGGAATACCACTATTCCGGAACGATACTGCGCGATTCCATTGCCCTGTTGAAGCGACGCCAGCCCAGAACCCGTGTGCTGCTCAGCATCGGCGGCGCCGCCTATCACACCTGGAGCGGCCTCAACGAAGCCGCCATCGCCCGCCTGGTGCACGATCTGGACGCCGACGGCGTCGACATCGACTACGAACCGGTCCACCCCGGTTGTGCCGCCGGCCCCGACCAAGACATCCATTGCCGGACCGACGCGGTCTGGCAGACCCTGATACGCCGCTTCCGTGCCGTGCTGCCACGCCCGGCGCTGCTGACCGCCGCGGTGTGGAGCGTCGGCGCCTACGGTGAGGGCGCATTCCGGGAATCACAGCCGCGCAGCCGCTACACCGGGTTCATGCTGTCGGTGCTGCGCTCCCCGGCGGCATCGCAACTCGATCTGCTGTCCATCGATGCCTACGATGCCGGCCCCGATTACCATCCGCTGGAAGCCTTTCGCGCCTACCGAACGGTCTGGCACGGCCCACTGGCGTTGGGTCTCGAAGTGCGCCGCCGTGGTGGCAGCGGCCCGTTCTTCTCTCCGGCACAGGCCGAGACCCTGGCACACACCGTCGCTCGTAACGGCGGCGACATGATGCTCTACCCGCTGCTGGCGGTGCCCGAGGGCGTCAAAAACCCCGCCGCCGAGGACGGCCGGGCGTTGTCCATGGCCATGTGCCGCGGCCTGGACCTGAACGGCTGCAATACGCCGCCGCCATAGCCCACCGAGGTCTGCCGGTGAAAATAATACGCCAGGGCCAGGATCGTCGTCAGCTCACCGGGCGTGAACACGACGGAATAGACTACCGATTCCACCAGCAGGAAGACGATGTAGTCGGCAAAGGCGTACGTCATCGGATCACCGCCGCGCGCCCAGCGCAGCGTGATGCGCAGCCCCACCACATGCACCAGCAGGATCAGCAACAAGCCGATGGCGCCGTATTCGAACATGACCCCGAGCCAGCCGATATCGGTCAGGAAGAACATGGCGTTACCGAACAATTGCGCGAACGTCACGTTCCCGAACCGGGTCGTCGCGCCTACACCAAACAGCCAGCGCTGAGGTTGTTCCGAAAGAAACTGCCACGCCGTGGCCACCGAGACATTGCGGACAGATAATGACCCGCCCAGGCTGTTCAGGTTCGAGGCACTTTGCAAATGCTGCACCAGCAGCAGCGCACCGGCAAATCCCAACAGCCCAAGCACCCCCAGCAGCGCCCACCGCGCTCGGCCCGCACTCATGGCGGCGCCCAGCACCAGAGTGCCCATCAACGCCGCGATCGTGACCCTTTCCTTGTAGATGGATAGCATCAGCAGGAAGGCGATGCCGATCACCACCGGCTTCCACCACCGCGGCCGCACCCAGAAGGAACGATTGAGATACAACAGCAACAACGCGCCAAAAAACATCGGCATGTAGATATGCCGCCCGCGTTCCGGGTCGTAAATGAACAGCTTGCTGACCGCGTCCCCTCCGCCGTAGGCCCCGGCGGGCACCACGATCCACAGCAGCACCATGATGACATAGGTCGCCGCACCCAACCCGACCAGCACACGGCGCAACGTGGCCACCGGCGGCCGCAGGTACACCAGCAGCCCCGCGGCCGAGAACGTGTAACTGAACGCCCAGACCTTCACCGTCGTCGCCAGCGCCGCTGGAAACCCATTGCCCAACTGGTAGATGCCGATCACCGGCGTCACGCCCACCAGCCAGAACAGCGTGATGACATGCAGCGGCTTGTAAGGAATGTCGAGCATGATCAGCGCCCACACCGCGCACGGCACCATCAGCACCGGCCATGCCTTGGACAGCGCATAAAGTGGCGGGACATCGACCATGTACTGAAAGCACTGGGCAAACATCACCAGTCCCAGCACCAGCACGGCCCCACGCCAGGCCGTCCACGGCCCAACCCCAACCCCGACCGCCTGCCGCGGCGCAACGGTGCGCGCCGACGGCCGCAGCAGGATCCGCCCGGGCGCCGGACGCGCCAACCGAATGGCGCGCGTGCTCACGGCGGCTGCCGCCGTCGATGTGGATTGGCGTCCGAGGAAACGCGGGAACGCAGTCCGATCGACAGCACCGGCAGCGATTCCACGAACACGCGCCGCGCATGCCGCCGAGGGTTCTGCATCAGCCGGTACAGCGCCTCGGCGTGCAGTTTGCGGAAGATCGCCGGCGCCCGCCGCACCACGCCCGTCACGAAATGCAGGGAACTGCCGATGCACAGCGCGACGCCGGTGGCACCGCCGCGATCCAGCACCCGGCACGCCACCGTCTCCGATTGCGGAGCCCCCACCGCCAGGAAGACATAGCGCGCCGGGTGCGCCAGGATGAAATCGACGCAACGCTCGATTTCGGCGTCGTCACGGTAAAATCCCATCGGCGGATCGTACCGCGCGATGTGGCGCATGCCGAATTGCGAGCGCAGCCGCCGTTCCACCTCATCGCTGGCGCCGATGATCGTCAGCGTGTCGTCCGGCCGGATATGGTCGCGGAACAGCATGGCGGTCAGGTCGCTGCCGGCGGCAACCGCCATCGGCGCGCCGAACAGCCGCGTGGCCAACAGGCCGACGATCCTGCTGTCGTTCAGCACCAGCCACGCTCGGTCATGCGGCTGTGTAAACAATGGGTTAAGCCGATGTGCCGCGACGACATGCTGCGCGTTCGGCGTGGTGACGAGCGCGAACGGCGCCCGCGCCGGCCGCGCCGCAATACGCGCCGCCGCCGCCGCCAAATTCAGCGGCGTGAACGGAACACCCAGGAACCACCGCACCGCGGGTCGATCGTCACTCAAATCCATCGATAGATCCAGGCCGGCACATAGAATTTCCGCCCGGCAAAGACGAAACCCAGAATGTTGCCGCCCGCGGACAAAATCGTGTCACGCAACTGCGCCGCCGCCACGCCGCGGGTCTGCTCCGCGCGCACCACCATGATGTTGGCATCCACCATGCGCGCGAACCGCAGCATGAAATGGGCCGAAGAATCGGTGGACACCAGGATCAACAGCACATCATAGCGTTGCCGCATCTCGTCCAGCGCCTGGCGCACGCTGGCGATGGAACTGCGCGGATTACCGAACGCCGACTGCGGCGCATCGAGGCTGACCCAAAGCTGCGGTTGGCTGGTCGTCGCCACCTTGACCGGTCCGGGCTGACTGACATCCGCTTCGGCCGCGTTCAGGATTTTGGCCTGCCCGTTGCCGTCGCCCTGCAAATCCAGGATCAGGGTGCGCAGGCCGTGGCCGGCGGCGATTTCCGCCCCGAGCGCCCTGGTCAGCCGAGCCGTGCCGTCGGTGCGGACGACACCGACCACTTGCACCGCCGCGATACGGCGGCCATCGATGGTGGTGTCCTGCAACATCGCCGCGATGCCGGCGATGTCGGGCTGGATGTCGGGCAGGGCGGGCGGCGGTCCCACCAGGCTGAACTCACCCAGGTCGAGCAATCCCAGCTCGCGCTCTGCCTCATCGGGCATCAGGTAGACCTGCCGCAACAGGCTTGCCACCGCGACTGCCGCGAAGCCCAGCAGCAGCCCCAGGAACACACAGCCAAAGAAATACGAAAGCGCCAGGCTGCGGCCGATCACCGATGCGGTCGGCGGCTGCACCACGCGGAGGTTGGCGTTGCGCTGATCGACAGTACTCTGCTGGAACGACACATTAGGTTGCTGTTGCGACAATTGCCGGAACACCCCTTCGGCGACGTCACGGCTCAGTTGCAGACTGTGCAACTGCCCCTCGGCATCGCGCAGTTGAACCACCCGCTGGGTTGCCTGCTCGTACTGCTTGCTTAGCTCCACCAACTGATCGTTCAGCGCCTTGTTTTCCACCTCCAGCGCGGCGAGGCGGTTGTTGAGCACGTCGATCGCGGGATTGCGGATGTCGCGTTGGCTGAAATACAGCGCCTGGCCGCTGCCGGACATCTGCGCCTGCACCGTGCGTATCTTGGCGTCGAGTTCCTTCACCGCCGGCCAGGTGGGGCTGAATTGCTGCGCCAGATGGGTGCGTTCCTGCTCCAGCCGCACCAATGTGTTGCGCGCCTCGTCATTGCCGGTGTTGTTCGTCGTTTCGCGAAAGCTCAGCACCGTCGCCGGCTGGGTCTGCAGGTTCGCGCGCACCGCCACCGTCTCGGCCTCAACCGCGACGCGCCGTTCCCGCACCTGGTTCTGCCGCTGCACGATGCCGTCCAGCCGGTTGTCGGCCAGCACGACGTCCTGGCCGATATCCAGCACATCGTAATCGGCCCGAAGCTTCTGGATCTGCGTGTTCATATCGCCGATCTGGCGCTTGTAGCGAGCGATCTGGTCGTCCAGGAAGGACCCGTTGGCGTTGGCATAAATCGTGCGGCGCTGCGCCAGGTAGGCATCCAGCAGCGCCTGCACCGCGCGAATGGCAATCTGGCGTTTGGGATTGGTGAAACTAATTTGCAGCACGTTGCTGCCAGCCTCGGATTCGATCCGCAGGTTGCTGCGGAAATTCTGCATCGCCGCACCCAGCAGCGTGGACTCGGGGCGGGGCGGCAGCAAACCGAACAGGCGCGAAGCCGTCAGCCCGGGATACAGCGCCTTCGGACCGATCTGTTCGACCGCGGCCCGGATCACCTGGTCGGTCTGGATAATCTGGATTTCCGACTGGACGACCTTCAGCCCGTCCACGGAAATCGTCGTCTGGCCCGTGCCCGCCTCCGGCAGAGTCGCCGATTCCGGCCCGATGAACACCAGCAACAGGCTGTTGGCGGTGAAATACGTGCGTGCCAGCACACCGCTCACCACACCCAGCAGCACACCCAGGATCAGGCAGTTGCGCAACAGCCTGTGGAAGTAGAACAGGTTCACCAGCATGTTGCGCAGGCTGAATCCGCTGCCGGGCTGCGCGGAGGTCCCATAATCTGTCTGCGGAGGAACATCGCCGGGCGGTGGCATTGCGCCGCGGGAGGAATGCAGCTCGTTCATGGCAAAGGCCCGCCGGCCCGCGTGTCAGGGACGGCAGTCATAGGGCGGCCAGTAGCGCTGGCGCTGGTGCATGATCAGCCGGATGACCCGCGTCTGTTCCCAGATGCTGTCTTCGGGATCGGGACACAGGCTGATGGCCGCGGCGATCGGATTGCCCCGCCATTCCGGCGCCATGTTCACCCGCACCTCCGCGATGCCCAGATAGGTACTGGGCTCTCCCAACCGCCAGTCGGTGGGTAGCCGTACCGACAACGCCTGCAGCAGACTGAACGGATCGGGCGGGGGTGGCCATACCGGCAGTTCCTCCAGCGGCCCGGCCGCGGCCAGGAAATTCGCCATCACGACAACGATCGCGCAACGAAAAACACCGGCGCTGAACCGTTTGATGATGCGCGCATGCACTGTCATTCCGCAAGGCGTGCACACGAAATCCGACGAGTCTGACGCGAACCCAACACGATCTGACATTGCCTCCATAACATCACAGCCATTTTATCCTTATCGGCAGCCGTCCGCATCAGGAAAGTAGCGTCTTGTCACAACAGGAAAGCAATAGTTCGACAGCAAACCGCACGCCCGTCGCTTTTAACGTCTCCTTCCGACTGGGAAGTCCGTATAGTTCGCGGCACGGATTGAATGGGAGCGTCGCGACAAAGTGCGGGCAATCGTTGAGAGGCTGATGTCGCGCACGCTGCTGGGATATTTCGCCGCGCTGGCTACCCGCGGTGTGGAGGTCATCGGCAAGTTCGGCCTGTACTTCCT
>DATAZJ010000275.1:0-10107 GCA_036272115.1 Rhodopila sp.
AAATCTCGACCAGACGTCGGATCGAGCCCAGGACTTTTTCCTGCTCCAGCCCTGGCCATTGGCTGCGCATAAGGAAGTGGTCGCTGCCCAGCAGTTCGACGTAGCGCAGGATTTCGTCCTTCACCGATTCCTTATCGCCGATGATGAAACGATCGCGGGCGAAGTCGTCGAAATTGGTGCCCTCCAGCGGGCTGGTCATGCCCCACGCGGCATACGCGGCGTATTTGTATTCCAGGGCCGCTTTGCATTCCGCATAGGCCGAGCCTCGACTGCTGCCGACGTAGCATTCGCGGGCGATCGGGAACTCCAGCGGCGTCCTGCCATATTCCTTCAGGGCGGCCCGATAGGTCAGCATCTGCGGGGTAATTTCCTGGATCGACGACGCATTCGCGACCAGCCACGCATCGCCAATCCGAGCGGCTCGGCGGACCGCGGAGTCGACGAGGCCGGCGACGTAGATGGGCACGCCGCCGGGGCGGGCTGGTTTCACGCTGATCCCCGCGTCGCGGACCGTGAAGAACTTGCCTTCGTGGGTGATCTTGCCGCCGGCCCACAGTTTGCGCATCAGCGTCACGCTCTCGGAGAACCGTCCGGCTCGTTCGGCCAGTGGAATTCCGAACGCGGTGAACTCCGGTTCCCGGTATCCCAGGCCGGCGCCCAGCACGTAATTGCCGCCGGTCAGGACATCCAGCGTGGCGGCTTCCTCGGCCACATGCATGGGATTGAGCAGCGGCAGGATCAGGATGTTCGGGCCGATGACCATGCCTTTCGCCTCGGCGGCGAGGAAGGCCATCGCCGGCATGATCTGCAGCATCTGCATCGGTTGGGTCAGCCAGTGATGCGGGAACCACAGCGACTTGAACCCGGCGTCGCGTGCCACGCGCACCTGCTCCACCAGCGCCGGGATTTGCGCCGGCACGTCCACGTCTTCCGGATATTGGGTGTTGATGAACAGTCCAACCTTCATCGTCGATCCTCCATGAGCGGCTGGATGTTAGGCCATGATCGGGCGTGGCGGAACTCGGGTTGGGGCGGGCTTGAACCGGAAGCCGGGGCGGGCCACATTTGTGGCATGTCCCCACCTCGCCCGCCTGAACTGGAGATGACCTTGAACGGTGAGTTCGTCTCACCGCCGACGGTGCCGATATCCACGCGCATCCTGATGTGGGCGGTGGTGGTCGCGGTCATCGCCGGGGCGCTGTCGGTGGCGGCCTTCGCATTATGGATCGCGCTGATCATCCTGCCGGTGGCATTCGCCGCCGGGGTGGTGGCCTGGGCGATGTTTCGCTACCGGGTCTGGAAGGCGCAGCGGTCAATGGCTGGCCAACGGAGCGTCTGGCGCCCCTGACTGGTTCAGGGTCCAGCGGCGGCATGCGGCGACGGGTCCGTGAGATCTACGGCATCATCTCCCGCGCCAGCAGCGCGTAGGAGTGACGCCGAGCCTGCTTGTCGTGCAGGGTGGTGAGAACGGCGATTTCCTCGACATCGAAGGTGGTTGCCAGCGCGCGCAGTTTGCCGGCGACCACGTCTGGTGTGCCGAACAGCGCCCGGGATTGCATGCGTTGGGCACGTTCGGCCTCACCGCCGGAATAGACGTTGGCCATGGCTTCCTCGGGCGAGGGGAGAGCGGCGAAAATACCTCGGTCACGGTTCATTCGCGACACCAATCGGGACTGGAACAGGCGGGCGGCCTCTTCCTGCGTGTCGGCGGCCATCGCCCATACGCACAGGGCGGCATGCGGCGTTGGATGCGCCTCGCTCGGGCGGTAGCCTTCGCGATATACCGCCATCGCCGGCTCGACACCGCGTCCGTCGGTGATGAAATGGGCGAAGCAGAACGGCAGGCCGAAATACGCGGCGACCTGCGCGCCGTAGTCGGAACTGCCGAGAATCCAGACCTCCGGCGTGGTGGGTCCGCCGGGTTGGGCGCGGATCTCGCGGAACGGGTGGTTTTCGATCAGTTTGGTGCCCGACAGCCAGGCCAGCAGATCGCGCACGTCCGCCGGGAATTGGTCTGACGCTGTATCCGCCCTTGGGTTCAGGGCGTAGGCCGTCCGCCCATCGGACCCGGGCGCTCGGCCGAGGCCCAGATCGATGCGGCCCGGCGCGATGGCATCCAGCACACGGAACTGTTCCGCGACTTTCAGCGCCGAATAATGCGGCAGCATCACCCCAGCCGATCCCACCCGGATGCGCTGTGTGGTTGCGGCGATGGCGGCGATCAGGATTTCCGGCGCGGTCCCCGCCTGGCTGTCGGAGTTATGGTGTTCGGCGCACCAGTAGCGGTCATAGCCCAGGGCCTCGCAAAGCTGGGCGAGCGCGATGCTTTCGCGGATCGACTCGTCGGGTGAGCGGCCGGTGACGATGGTCGACTGGTCCAAAACCGAAAGCCGTAGCATGCGTTGCTCCGTCTAAATGATGGCCGCCTAAAAAATGGCGGTGCCGAACAGCGTGTCCAGGACCGCATACAGCAGACCGCCGATCAGGAACCCCACGATGGTTCCGTTCATGCGGATATATTGCAAGTCTTTCCCGACCCGCAGTTCCAGCCGGTCCACCAGCGTCGCGGTGTCCCAGTTCGCGACCACCTGGCCGATGAATTCGGCGATGCGAACCTGGGCGTTGGGTAAAAGGGTGTGGATGGTGGCCTCGGCGGCGGTTTGCAACCGAACGCGGGTGGTGGGATCGGCTTCCAGTATGGCGCCGAGATTGCCGAGGCTGGCTTCGATGTAGGTCACCACCCGCCCATTCGGCCGGGCGATGTCGGATTCCACGCCGACACGGATGCGCGCCCAGATATCCCACATCCAGGCCTGGATCGTCTCATGCGCGACCACCCGGCGGATGGCGATCCCGACCTCGGCGGCGCGTTCCGGTTCGGTTTCCATGCGGTTGATCTCGCGGCGCACCCATTCGTCGAAGGCGGCGCGCAGTTCCGATCCATCCGGGCTCATTTTATCCAGCTCGGTGTTGATCAGGACCAGCACGCGGCGGGCAATGGAGGCGCCCAGGGCCCAGCCGACCAGCCGGCCGCCCTGTTCGCGCACGCGTTCCTCGATGGCGGTGCGCAGCGCGTCTTCGCGGCTGGCCAGCGTGGCCTTCAACTGGCCCAGGATGAAGCCGAACACCTCCTGATGGCGGCCGCCATCCACCAGGCCGTGCAACGCTCGGGCGACGACCTGGCCGGCCGCCGGTCCGCCGACGATGCGCGGCACCACGCGGGCCAGCACCCGTCGGGCGCGGCCGTCTTCCACGGTGGCGAGCAGTTTGGGCAGCATGCCGGACAGGGCAACGGCGGCTGGGCGCGCCGCCGCCGGATCGGCGAGGAACCGATGCAGGATACCGGGCAGGTCGAGCCTGGCGAGGACGTTGGAGACCTCGGCGCTGGTGAAGACATGCGTGGCGACGAAGCGGCCGAGTGCCTGGCCCAGACGCTCACGCTGGTTGGGGATGATGGCGGTGTGGGGAATTGGTATGCCGAGAGGATGGCGGAACAGGGCGGTTATGGCGAACCAATCGGCGACGCCGCCGATGAATCCGGCCTTGGCGGCGGCTTGCAGGAAGCCTTGCCACCAACCGTGCGGGACGAAATAACTTGCGATCGTCAGGGCGGCCATCAGGACCAGCAGACCGGTGGCGAACAGGCGGTGCCGGCGCAGGGTGCGTCTGGCGAGGATATCGGGATCAGGTTCGGTCATCGTCGCCCTGTTTATGCGAGCGGCGCTCTTCCGTCCAACCAGGCGCAATGTTATACTGTAACCATGATCGACCCATTGTCGCCGACCGCCGGCGCTGGCGCCCGCCTTTTCCTGGCCGTGATGTTGCTCGTCCTGGTGTGGGCCGCGGTGGTGTGGGCGCTGTGATCACACTGGAAAACGTCGAGTTGCGGCATGGGACGCGAGTTATCCTGTCCGGGCTGTCGGGCGCTGTCGAGACCGGCAGCCTGACCGCGCTGATCGGTCCGAACGGATCGGGCAAGACCACGCTGCTGCGGGCGATCGCCGGGCTGCATCCGTTGGCGAGCGGCCGGATCGACCGGCATGGGCTGACCTCGGCCGATATGGCGCTGCTGGCGCAAGGCAGTCATCTGGACCGGTCCTTCCCGATCACCTGCCGCGATGTGGTGGCGCTGGCGGCGGCTCAGGTGGGGGCGTTTCGCTCGATCGGGCGTGACAGGCTGGCGGCGACGTCGGCGGCGCTGGATCGGGTCGGCCTGGCCGGCGTGGAGTCGCGGCCGATCCAGGCGCTGTCCGCCGGCCAGTTCCAGCGCGTGCTGTTCGCGCGCACGATCGTGCAGGATGCGAAGCTGATCCTGCTGGACGAGCCGTTTACCGCCGTCGATGCCGCCACGACGCGGCTGCTGCTGTCAGTGGTGCAGGACTGGCACGCGCAAGGCCGTACCGTGATCGCCGTGCTGCACGACATGGACCTGGTGCGGCAGCATTTTCCTCATACGCTGATGCTGACCGGACAGTCGGCGCTGTGGGACGCGGACGTGGGGCTGCAGGCGGCCTGATGCTGAATTTTCTGCTGGAGCCGTTCGCGCTGGGCTTCATGCGCCGTGCCCTGGCTGGATGTCTGGCCCTGTCCGTCGCCGCCCCGCCGCTAGGTGTGTTCCTGGTGCTGCGCCGCATGAGCCTGATGAGTGACGTGTTGCAGCACGGTGTCCTGCCGGGCATTGCCATCGGGGCGATCTTCGCCGGGCTTTCGGTGTGGGCCATGGGTATCGGCGGAGTCGTGGCAGGGCTGGCGGTCGCGGTACTGGCCGGCTGGCTGGCGCGCCGCACCGGCGGGCGGGAAGACAGCCAACTCGCGGGCATGTACCTGCTGGCGCTGGCGGCGGGTGTCGCGCTGATCTCGGCGCAGCATACTCTCGACCTGACGCATCTGCTGTTCGGCAACGTGCTGGCGGTGGACGATACGGCACTGTTCGGGATGGCGGGGGTCGCGACGGTCACCTTGCCGGTGCTGGCGCTGATCTGGCGACCGCTGGTGCTGGAGAGCCTCGATCCCGGCTTTATGGCGGCGACATCGGGGAAAGGGGGGCTGTGGCACCTGATCTTCCTGATGCTGGTGGTGCTGTGCGTCGTCTCCGGCTTCGTCGCTCTGGGAACCTTGATGTCGGTTGGTCTGATGATGTTGCCGGCGATCGCTGCCAGGCATTGGTCCGATTCCTTGGCTGGGCAGGTTCGGGTGGCGGTGCTGCTGGCGTGTTTGTCCTCGGTCGGGGGGCTGATCTTGTCGTACAATGTGGATATTCCGGCCGGACCGGCGATCGTGTTGACGGCCGGCGGGCTATGGTTGCTCAGTCTGGCGGCCGGTCCGCGCGCAAGTCTGTGGCGGCAGGCGATGCCGAACGCGTAAGAGGCGGGGCTTCGGGGTAAGGAACGATTATGGATTGGGTGCGGCGGAAAGTTTTTGTGACGGGGGGGGCCGGATTCCTCGGGTCCAATCTCTGTCATGCGCTGGCGGCCCGTGGGGCCAGGGTGACCGCGCTGGATGGTTTCCTGTTCGGTGGCGGTGCCAATCCGCGCAACCTGGATGGGGCGGATATCGACTTCGTGCGCGGCGACATCCGTGAGATCGATCTGCGGCCGCTGTGTGAGGGCGCCTCGGTCATCTTCAATCTTGCGGCGCAGACCAGCCATATGGGGGGACAGGCCGATCCGCTGGCGGATATCGCGGTCAACGCGGTTGCCCAGGTGCGGCTGATCCAGGCCGCGCGTGAGGCCGCGCCGGATGCTGTCGTGGTGCATGCGTCGACGCGCCAATTCTATGGAAGGGTGGAAAAGCTGCCGGTGGATGAGCGTCAACCGGTTGCCCCGCCCGATGCCAACGGGGTCTCAAAATTTGCCGGCGAGCAGTACTGGATGCTGGAGAACCGCGTGCGCAATCGCCCCGTCGTGTCGTTGCGGTTGACCAACTGCTATGGACCGCGCCTGCGGATACGCGACGCCAGGCAGACCTTTCTTGGGATCTGGATCCGCTGCGTGCTGGAAAATCGGCCGTTCGAGGTCTGGGGCGGATCGCAGTTGCGTGACATGACCTATGTCGACGATGTGACCGACGCGTTTCTGGCCGCGGCGGAACAGCCGGCGTGTCATGGCCAGATCTACAACATCGGCGGTTCTCCGCCGGCATCGTTGCTTGATCTGGCCGAAATGGTCGTGCGCCTTTCCGGGGGCACATTTGTCACGCGCGAATTCCCGGCGGATCGTGCACGTATCGACATTGGTAGCTACCACGCGGATGACGGTGCGTTTCGGGCGGCGTCGGGCTGGGCACCTCGGACATCGCTGGACGACGGCATCGGCCGGACCTTGGACTGGTACAGAACCAGACTGGCGGATTACCTATGATCCCGCAGGCCAATCCCGGCGCGGGCTATCGCGCGCTGAAAGCCGAAATCGACGAAGCGGTGGCGCGGGTCCTGTCGTCCGGTTGGTACATCCTGGGCAATGAGCTGCGCGCATTCGAAGCTGAATTCGCTGCCTGGCTCGGCGTTTCTTCAGTAATCGGCTGCGGCAACGGCACCGATGCCATCGCGCTGGCGCTGCGTGGCCTGGGTATCGGACCCGGTTGCTCCGTCGTGACAGTTTCCCATACCGCCGTAGCGACAGTGGCTGCAATCGAAATGACCGGGGCGACACCGGTGCTGGTCGATATCGACCCGGTTCATTACACGATGGACCCGGATGCGCTGCGCCGCGTGCTGGAACAGCCGCCGGCCGGGTTGCCGAAAATCCGAGCGATCGTTGTAGTACATTTGTATGGACAACCGGCCGATTTGCGGCGGATCGTTCCGCTGTGCCATGAGCACGGCGTGATGCTGATCGAGGACTGTGCCCAGGCCCACGGCGCCCGCCTGTGCGGCCAACGGGTCGGCACATTCGGGGACGCCGCGACCTTCAGTTTCTACCCCACGAAGAACCTGGGCGCGTTGGGGGATGGCGGCGCCGTCGCGGTCCGCGATACGGAGGTAGCCCGGCGTATCGCCGCGTTGCGGCAGTATGGTTGGCACAGGCACTACATCAGCGATGAGGTCGGCGTGAACAGCCGGCTGGATGAGGTCCAGGCCGCAATCCTGCGGGTCAAACTGCCGTATCTGGACAGGCAGAACGCCCGCCGGGGGCGCATTGCCGCGGCTTATACCTCGGCCCTGGGGGATGGTTCGCCGCGGCCGCCGCAAAAGCGCGCGGATGCCGATCATGTCTACCATCTCTATGTGACGCGGTCACGTGATCGGGACCGAATACAGGTGGCGCTGAAGGAGAACGGGATCGGCACGGGCATCCATTACCCGGCCCCCGTTCATCTGCAGCCCGCCTATGCCGGCCGGGTCGCCCTGGGGCCAGGGGGATGTCCGGAAAGCGAGACGGCTGCCGGGGAGATTCTCAGTCTGCCGCTTTATCCGGAATTGACCGATGCTGAGGTCGAAACCGTGTGCGACGTGCTGAAGACCCTATTTCGGGACCACTGAGCGGTTGCCTCCGGGCGATCCCGGCGGCGGAATCACCGGCGTCGCGCCGGCGGCGTTTGGCGGCGGTTTGACTGTCATTCCCGGATCGACGTCGGGTGGCTTGATCGTGCCGTTATGCCGAGCGAGGCGGTCGCTGAGATTTCCGCTGGCGCCGGGGGATTTTGAGGGCGGCGCGAGCTGCTCGGGCGGCGGCGAGGGGGCGTTCGGCGGCGCCATCGGGACGGTCGGATTTTGCGGCGCGGCCGGTTGCGGGTTCTGCGCCAGCGCCGGGGCCGCGGCCATAATCAGCGCGGTCAGCGAAAGTACTCGCAGCATGGTACCATCCTTAACGTGACGGTCACCTTAACGCACGAGGCCCCGCGGCGTTGCAGGCTTGTCCGGCGCGTAGTCGCCGGCGACGGACACCGTCTGATCGAAGAACTCCGCCATCGCATCGAGCAGCAGCGACGCGGGCACCGGTCCTTCGGCGTCGATCACGCTCATCGCCAGCGCCTTCCTTGTCTGGACCCATCGCGAGGGATCGTCGTCGCGCACCGCCATGTGGGTGATCAGTTGCTTCACCACGGTCTCAAGCACGGTCAGGCGTGCGGAGACGTCGTCGACCTCCGTCATCGTTAGCTCCCAAGGGTTGTGGTGATGGCGCGCTGCATAGCACCGGGTCGGGAGTCATGGGACCGGCAATGCGTGCGCTAGCGGCATCGTGAGGCACGAAAAAATGTTGACGCGGGATGATCGCGCGCCTAGATGCCGCGGCGGGTCACGTCCCCCCACCGGGACGCTTTTCTTCTGTAAGGGAGAACCGCAATGGCAAGCGCCGCGCAACCGGACATACGTCCGTCGAATCCCAATTTTTCCTCTGGTCCCTGCGCCAAACGTCCCGGGTTTACGCTGGACGCGTTGGCGGGCGCATTCCTTGGCCGTAGCCATCGTGCCGCCGAACCAAAGGCCCGGCTGGCCGAAGTTATTGCCCTGTCACGGTCGATCCTGGGCATGCCCGCCGACTGGCGGCTGGGGATCGTGCCGGGGTCCGATACCGGCGCGGTGGAAATGGCGCTGTGGTCCATGCTGGGGGCTCGCGGTGTCGATATCATTACCTTCGAGAGTTTTGGCGAGGGCTGGGCGACGGACATCGTCAAGCACCTGAAGCTGGCGGACGCGCGGGTGCTGTCCGCACCGTATGGCGAACTGCCTGATCTGGCCTTGGTTGATCCGCGGAAAGACGTGGTGTTCCCGTGGAACGGCACGACATCCGGTGTGCGCATGGCGAACGCCGACTGGATCGCCGCCGACCGGCAGGGACTGGCGATCTGCGATGCCACATCGGCGGCGTTCGCGATGGATCTGCCCTGGGACAAGCTGGATGTGGTGACATGGTCCTGGCAGAAAGTGCTGGGGGGAGAGGCCGCGCATGGCATGCTGGCGCTGTCTCCGCGCGCGGTCGAACGACTGGAAACCTATGTCCCCGACAGGCCTTTGCCGAAAGTGTTTCGGCTGACGTCGAAGGGCAAAATCGCCGAGGGTGTGTTCAAGGGCGAAACCATCAACACGCCGTCCATGCTGTGCGTGGAAGATGCCCTCGACGGGTTGCGCTGGGCGGAACGAATCGGTGGTTTGCCGGCGCTGATTACCCGGTCGCAGTCCAATCTGGCCGTTGTCGCCGCCTGGGTCGAGAATAGCGACTGGGCCGGGTTCCTGGCGAAGGACGCGATGAACCGGTCCTGCACGTCGATCTGCCTGACGATCACCGCGCCGTGGTTCACCGCGCTGCCGGCGGACGGTCAGGCGAAGGCGGCGAAGCAACTGGCATCGCTGCTGGAAAAGCAAGGCGTAGCCTACGACATCGGCGCCTATCGCGACGCGCCGCCGGGTCTTCGCATCTGGGCCGGCGCGACGGTGGAAACCAGCGACATCCAGGCACTGTTGCCATGGCTGGATTGGGCCGCTGCCCAGGTCGCCGCCTCCTTCGTTCCCGCTCGGTAAGGATATCACAATGCCCAAGGTATTGATCAGCGATAAGCTGTCGCCCGCTGCCGTCGAGATTTTTCGCAATCGCGGTATCGAGGTCGATCTGAAACCGGGTCTGTCCCCGGCCGATCTGCGCGCCATCATCGGTGGTTACGACGGCCTGGCGATTCGGTCCGCCACCAAGGTGACGAAGGAGTTGTTGCAGGTCGCGACTGGGCTGAAAGTCGTCGGGCGAGCGGGGATCGGGGTCGATAACGTCGATATTCGGTCCGCCACCGCGCGCGGCGTCGTGGTGATGAACACACCGCATGGCAACACCATCACCACCGCCGAACACGCCATCGCCATGATGTTCGCGCTGGCTCGGCAGATACCCGAGGCCTCAGGTTCGACCAAGGCCGGCAAGTGGGAAAAGAACCGGTTTATGGGCGTCGAGTTGACCGCCAAGACGCTGGGGTTGATCGGCTGCGGCAACATTGGGTCCATCGTCGCCGACCGTGCGGTTGGGCTGAAAATGCGCGTCCTGGCCTATGATCCGTATCTGTCGGAGAAGAAGGCGCTGGAACTGGGGGTCGAGAAGGCTGATCTCGATACGGTGCTGGCGCGGGCGGATTTCATTACGCTGCATACGCCGTTGACGGACGCGACGCGGAACATCTTGT
>DATAZJ010000276.1:0-7600 GCA_036272115.1 Rhodopila sp.
CGTCGCGCCGACGAGGTAGCCCCAGATGTGATCGGAGAGCTTGGAACGCGCGGCGGGGAGGAACTCGTGGAGGCACTGGAAATCGCCGGTGGGTTCGAAGAGATGTTTGGCTTCGGCCTGGTCCATGGTTTCCTCTTGGGACTGGGTTCGGTGGAATTGCGTCCGGCATCAGGCATCCGCTGGCCGGAACACGCAAGATCGGGTCACGCCGGCACGGCGGCCTGGCGGGCGGTTCGGGTCGATGCCGGGCGGGTTTCCGGCATGGCCATCCACAGCAGCAGCACCGATGCGGCGCCGATGGCGGCGAGAAACAGGAAGGTCATCGAGTCGCCGAGATGGGCGCCGACCCAGCCGGCGAGGGCGGTGCTGAATGTGGCCCCGAGGCCGCCTGCCAGCCCCAGCGCGCCGATGGCGAAGTTCAGGTAGCCGGAGCGGTCGGTCAGGTCGGCGGCGATCAGCGGCAGCATCATGCCGAAAACCGCCGCGCTGACGCCGTCCAGCGCCTGCACGGCCGCCAGCGGCAGGGCGCCGGGCAGGATCGCGAACAGCAGCGCCCGGACCGGCACGGCGGCGAAGCCGACCATCAGCACAGGCCGCCGGCCGATGCGCTGGGCGAGGTTGCCGGCCCACGGGGCGATGGTCGCCGCGACGATCTGCGGCACCACGATGGTCGCGGAAACCAGGTAACCGGGGGCGTTGCCCTTGTGGGTCAGGCCGTTCAGCGCCACCGGCAGCAGGGCGGCGTTGGCGAGCTGGAACATGACGCAGGCGACCGCGAAGATGTGCAGCGCCGGGTCGGCGAAAATCTGCCAGGGCCAATGTTCCCGTTCACGCGGGTGAAGCAGGGCGGGGTGGTCGTCTGCCGGGTCCACGTGATCGGATTTCTGGATCATGAACAACGTGGCCAGCGCCGGCAGGACCAGCGCGGCGGTGACCAGGAACACCGCCTGCTCGGAAATCGCGGACGCCGCGGCGCCCAGCAGTGCGGCTGACGCGGCATTGCCGAGCGAGGCGTAGCGGGTGTTCTGACCTAGCCGCTCGCCGAAATTGTCATGGCCGCAAACCGCCAGCGTCATGGCTGCGATGGCGGGGGTCATGACGCAACTGGCCAGGCCGTGGACGATCTCGGCGCCCCAGACCATGGGCTGGGTCGGTGCCAGACTCAGCAGCAGGGCACTGGCACATAGCGCGATCAGGGCGCCGCCGGCGGCGAAGCGCTTGTGGTGGACGTGGTCGACCAGCAGGCCGCCGGGAAGCTGGCCGATCAGCGCGGCCAATGTGCCGATGCTGAGGACGAGGCCGAGATCGATGAGGGTCCAGCCGCTTTGGGTCAGCCAGACGGCGATGAAGGGTCCAAATCCCGCCTGCACCGCGGCGGTGAAGAAGTTCAGGCCATTCAAACCCAATCGGCTACGCGTCACTGGATCACCTTGAAGGACGGTCAGGGTCCTGTCCTGGACCCGGGAACCCACTACGGGGTTTGCGGGCCGGGGGCAATCGAGGGAGCGGGGGCGGTTGAACCGCTGCTATCGGGGAGGCGGCGTTTGGGGGACGAACCAGCCATGCCCTCGCGACATATGCGTCAGACGAGGGACAGCCATAACGCTACAGTAAAGTAAACGCGCTTTTACGTTGGACAGGACACCTTGGTGTATCGTGACCGGTGCCGGCCACGATACACGGGTGGATGGTACTGCCTCGGCAGGCTTCAGTCGCCGACGGCTTCCAGGCGGCGGAGCGGGCGGCGGGCGTTTTCGGCCAGTTCCTCATAGACGTCGACGTAGTCCTCGGCCATGCGGCGGGCGGTGAAGCGGCGGTCGAAGGTGGCGCGGACGCGGGCGCGATCCAGGGTGTGGATCCTGCCGACGGCGGCGACGGCGGAATCGATGTCGTTGACAATGAAACCGGTGACGCCGTCGTCCATGACCTCGGGCACCGAACCGGAGTTGAAGGCGATGACGGGCGTGCCGCAGGCCATGGCCTCGATCATCACCAGGCCGAACGGTTCCGGCCAGTCGATCGGGAAGATCAGGGCGTGGGCGCCGGACAGGAACTCGGGTTTCTGGGCGTCGTTGATTTCGCCGATGAACTCGACGTCGGGGTTGCCGACGATCAAGGGCTTGATCAGGGTGTCGTAGTATTCCTTGTCGGCGTTATCGACCTTGGCGGCGATCTTCAGTTTCAGGCCGGCCTTGCTGGCGATCCTGATGGCGCGGTCGACACCTTTCTCCGGCGAGATGCGGCCGAGGAAGGCACCGTATTCCTGCTTCACCGGTTGCGGCGTCAGCAGGTCGGCCGGCATGCCGTGCAGCACGGTGCGGACCCAGTTCAGGTCGGGGATCGGCCGGCGCTGACTGTCGGAGATCGAGACGAACGGGGCGTGGCGATAGGTGCCGTAGGTTTCCACGAACTCCGGAATGTCCAGGCGGCCGTGGATGGTGGTCAGGTAGGGCACGCGCTGGCGGCTGAACAGCGACAGCGGGAAGTAATCGATGTGGAAATGCAGGACGTCGAATTCGTCCTTACGGCGGTAGATCAGTTCGACCATACGGTAGTATGTGGCGACCCAATCCTTGACGGTGGGATCAAGGCGCAGCGCCTGTTCGCGCATTGGTGCCAGCTTGGCGGAGGTCACGGAATCGCCGCTGGCGAACAACGTTACGTCATGACCCATCGCGACGAGTTCCTCGGTCAGCGAATAGACCACCCGCTCGGTTCCGCCGTACAGCTTCGGCGGCACCGCTTCGAACAGCGGCGATATTTGAGCAATACGCATAAGTATCCTGCCCCGAATTTGACTGTGAATCGAGTGACACAAGGAGCTTTTTTTCTTGTGAGGGGTCCACACAACTTGTGCTTGACTTCACAATCCAGAGGCGCCTATCAATTGTTGGTTATAGATTTCGAATGTGGCGAAAAATCGGCGTGTTCGTCCCAAGATCGGGGCAAGCGAGCATGGCGGGGGCGAGCCAGGCGGTCCGGGTCCGCGTCCTTATCCCGACAGCAGGAGCCCGCCGTCCTCATGGGGCATGAAGTTGGGGCGTCAGCCTCGCAGTCCGGCGCCGTTCCGGTCCTGTCCGCTTTGCGCGGGCGGCCGCTGGCGTTTCTGTTCACCTATGTCCGGCGCCATCCGCTGGGGCATCTGACGGTGCTGCTATCGGTGCTGGTCGCGGTGACGTGCAGCGTGTCGACGCAGTACGGCATGAAGTACCTGATCGACATCGTGGCGACCGGGCGGGATGCGGCGGGCAGCAAGGTGTGGACGGCGTTCGCGCTGTTGTGCGGGCTGGTGGCGGCGGACAATTTGTCGTGGCGGGTCGGCGGCTATGCGGCCGCCCGCACGTTCGTGGCGGTGACCGGGGATGTCAGGCGGGACCTGTTCCGCCATCTGGCCGGACATTCGCCGACCTATTTCGCCGAGCGGCTGCCGGGGGCGCTGGCCAGCCGGATCACCTCCACCGCCAATGCCGCCTTCACGGTGGAGAACACCGGCGCGTGGAACGTGCTGCCGCCGATGTTCGCGCTGGTGCTGTCGATCTGCTTCATCGCCTCGGTGAACCTGGCGCTGGCCGGGACGCTGACCGGGTTCTCCCTGTTGCTGGGGGCGCTGGTGTTCCAACTGGCGCGCAAGGGGGCGGAGCGGCATCGCGACTTCGCCGAGAAGGCCGCCGCGGTGGATGGCGAACTGGTCGACGTGATCGGCAACTTCAACGTGGTGCGCGCGTTCGGGGCGACGATCCGGGAGCAGAGGCGGATCGGCGACCGGATCGAGACCGAGATGTCATCGCGCCGCCGCAGTCTCTATTATCTTGAGCATATACGGCTGGTGCATGCGGTGCTGACCGCGTTCCTGACCGCCGGCGTGGTCGCCTGGGGCATCATCCTGTGGCAGAACGGGCAGGCCAAGGTCGGTGACCTGGTGCTGATCACCGCGCTGGCGTTCGGCATCCTGCATGGGACGCGCGACCTGGCGGTGGCACTGGTCGACCTGACGCAGCATGTCGCCCGTTTGCAGGAAGCGATCTCCACCTTGTTGACGCCGCATGATCTGAACGACCTGCCGGAGGCGGAGCCGCTGCCGGAAGGGCCTGGCGAGGTGGCGTTCGAGCAGGTGCATTTCGCCTATCCCGGCCGGCCCGCGGTGCTGGATGCGTTCGACCTGGTGATCCAACCGGGGCAGCGGGTCGGGCTGGTCGGGTTCTCGGGTGCCGGCAAATCGACGGTGCTGGCACTGCTGCAACGGTTCTACGACGTCAGCTTCGGGCGGATCGCGATCGACGGGCACGATATCCGCGATGTCACGCAGGACAGTCTCCGGAATGTCATGGCGGTGGTGCCGCAGGATATCTCACTGTTCCACCGGTCGGTGCTGGAGAACATCCGTTATGCCCGGCCGGACGCAACGGAAGCGGAGGTGCTGGCCGCGGCGGACATGGCGCATTGCCGGACGTTCATCGAGGCGATGCCGGAGGGGTTTGCGACCATGGTCGGTGACCGTGGGGTGAAATTGTCGGGTGGGCAGCGGCAGCGGCTGGCGATCGCTCGTGCTTTGCTGAAGAACGCGCCGATCTTGTTGCTGGACGAGGCGACCAGTGCGCTGGATACGGAATCCGAACAGGCGATCCAGCACGCGCTGGACCGGTTGATGGCGGGTCGGACGGTGATTGCCATCGCGCACCGGCTGTCGACGCTGCAAAGCTTCGATCGCATCATCGTCATGGACAAAGGGCGCATCGTCGATGACGGGTCGCCCGGCGTGCTGGCTGTTCGGCCCGGGCCGTATCGGGAGCTGTTGCGGAAGCAGCGGATGGAGCCGATGGAAGCGGAAGCCGCCTAGCCGACCGCGTGGATGCTTCTGTTGGGTTCGGACCGCTGGCGTGGGGTTCGGACCGCTGGCCGGTCGGTTCAGAATTTCTCTTCGCCTCGGTGGCGGAATGAATCCGGGAAATCGCGGTAGAGCGCGAACTGGGCGTTTCGCACCAGCGAGTTGACGCCGAAGTGGAAGCCTTCGACCGGGTCGCGCCGGCTGGCAACGCGGGCGAAGGCGTCCTCGAGCTGGGCGAGGTTCTTGACCTCGATCATCACATGGAATTCGCCGAGGCCGGCAATGCCGAGGCCGAGCTTGCGGCGGGTCAGCCGCCAGCTGGCGATCAAGCCTTCGTCCTGCAGATGACCCATGTAGCGGGCGAGGGAGTCTGCCAGCGTGGTGTCGCTGACCTCGGGCTTGAGATCGAACCAGCCGTGATAGATATCCATTGAGGGTTGCTCCCCGGTTCAGGATTTCGCCACAAAAGCGGGTTTGCCGCCAGCGGTGGTTGACAGGCGGGCGGTCGGGCTGCGCACAAGGCGGGTCTCGTTGGCCGAGATCGGGGTGCAACTGTGCCCGGCGTTCGACGTTAACGGGCCGCTTGACGTTAAACCGCGAGGCCCCATGGCACGTACATCCGTTCGTTCATCGACCCGTAATCCGCTGGCGATCGATCCCGAGCGGGAGGAGCGCATACGGCAGCGCGCATATCATTTGTGGGAGTCCGAGGGCAAACCGCATGGCAGGGATGTGGAATACTGGGAGCGGGCGCGCGAGCTGGAGGGCATGGAGGAGAGCGCCGGCAGCGGTCTGCTGCCCAATCCGCAGACCACGCCGGGTTCGCCGCGCGAGACCGGCATCGAAGAGGCGGAGATCCAGGCGAATCTTGGCGAATTTCCTGATCGGCTGGCCGATCAGGGCGATGTGAAGCCGACGCCGGCGGCCAAGCGGCCTGCTCGCAGCGCCAGCCGAGCCAAACCGAAAAAACCGGCATAGGTCGATCATCCCCGCGTGAGGTCGTCGGATTACCGTGTGTTTGCCGCTTTCATGCCACACACGTCGCGCATCTTGTCCTTGAGCACAGACGGGGACGCGGGCCGCCCGCGAGGACAGATCGATGCGATTTTTGAAAGTCTATGGCCGTGTTCTCGGCCTTCTTGGCCGTGATATCAGGGTCGCGGGTTTCCTGGCTTTCGCCAATCTGATGGTCGCGGGGTTGCAGTTCCTCGATCCGGTGCTGTTCGGCCGGGTGGTGAACCTGCTGTCGCAATCGGACAAGATGCCGCACGCCGCGTTGTGGCACGAGGCGACCATCGTGCTGAGCGTGTGGGTCGCGGTGGGGATCGGCGGCATCCTGAGCAACATCGCCGTGTCGGTGCAGACGGAGCGCCTGGCGCATCGGCATCGCATCAAATCCATGGGGCGCTATTTCAAGCACGTGCTGGCGCTGCCGCTGTCATTTCACGGCGGAACGCACTCCGGCCGGTTGATCAAGGGGATGCTGGCCGGCACCGACGGGCTGTTCGGGACGTGGCTGGTGTTCTTCCGCGACCAGTTGTCCACCATCCTGTCGGCCGTGGTGCTGCTGCCGATGACGATGCTGCTGAACTGGCGGCTGGGGCTGGTGCTGATCGTGCTGGTCTCGGTGTTCCTGGTGTTCACCGCCATCGTGGTGAAGAAGACAGAGACGGCGCAGCGGCGGGTCGAGGGGCTGAATTCGTCGCTGGCGGGGACGGCGCAGGATGCCATCAGCAACGTGATGGTGGTGCAGTCGTTCACGCGGCTGTCGGCCGAGGCGCATCTGTTCAGCGACATCGCCAACCAGTTGATCCGCCACCAGTTCCCGGTGCTGAACTGGTGGGCGCTGGTGAACGTGATGACGCGGGCGTCCAGCACGCTGGCGATCATCACCATCGTGGTGGTCGGCACCTGGCTGCATATGCACGGCCTGGCGAGCGTGGGCGAGATCGTCAGCTTCATGGGCTTCGCGATGCTGCTGATCGGCCGGCTGGAGACCGCCGCGTCGTTCGTTTCGTCGCTGTTCTTCAAGCTGCCGGCGCTGGAGGACTTCTTCAATATCCTGGATGAGCGCAGCTCGGTGCCGGAGAAGGACGATGCGCGCGTGCTGTGGGCGCCGCGTGGCGAGGTGCGGTTCGAGAACGTCGCGTTCTCCTACCCGGCGAACGATGCTGTCGTGCTCAGCGATATCAGCTTCCGAGCGAGGCCTGGCATGTGCGTGGCGCTGGTGGGGCACACCGGCGCGGGCAAATCGACCGCCATGACGCTGCTGCAACGGTTGTGGGATCCGACGTCCGGCCGCATCACCATCGATGGGCAGGATCTGCGCGATATCACGCTGGACAGCCTGCGCTCCAACATTGGTGTGGTGTTCCAGGAGAGCCTGCTTTTCAACCGCTCGATCCGCGACAACCTGATGGTCGGCAAACCCGAGGCCACCGATGCGGAGATGGAGCAGGCGTGCCGGATGGCCGATGCGCATGAGTTCATCATCCGGCAGCCGAAGGGCTATGACACGATGATCGGCGAGCGTGGGACGACGCTGTCGGGCGGGCAGCGGCAGCGGCTGGCGATCGCCAGGGCGCTGTTGAAGAACCCGCCGATCCTGATCCTGGACGAGGCCACCAGTGCGCTGGACGCGGCGACCGAAGCGAGGGTTGGCAAGGCGCTGAGGACGCTGATGGCGGGGCGCACGACATTCATCATCGCGCATCGGCTGTCGACGGTGCGCGATGCCGATGAAATCCTGGTGTTCGACAATGGGCGGATCGTCGA
>DATAZJ010000277.1:0-13781 GCA_036272115.1 Rhodopila sp.
GTCGGTCCAGCGCCGCCAGCGTGGCAACTGCTCCAGGATGTCGGCGCCCATGATCCAGACGAACCGAATGCGGGGGAACCGGCGCATCAGGAACCGCATCGTATCAACGGTGTAGCGCGTTCGAAGCGTCGCCTCGATCCCACTTGCCACCACGCGGCGTCCGTCGGCGATCCGGCCTGCACCAGCCAGGCGGTCCGTGAACGGCGCCATCCCAGCAGTCGGCTTCAGCGGGTTGCCGGGGGACACCAGCAGCCAGACCTGGTCCAGCCGCAGCCGGCGCATGGCCAGCGCGGCGACATGGCGGTGGCCTTCATGCGCGGGATTGAACGATCCCCCCAGCAGGCCGACGCGCATCCGGCGCAGGTCGCCGAAGCGGGGGATCGGGTCGTGCGGCGGCATCAGGTCAGGGGCGCACCTGGCCCGTTCCCAGGACGAGGTAGCGGTAGGTCGTCAACTGCTCCAACCCCACCGGGCCGCGCGCGTGGATGTGGCCGGTGGCGATGCCGATCTCGGCGCCGAAGCCGAATTCGCCGCCGTCGCAGAACTGGGTGGAGGCGTTCCACAGCGCCACCGCGCTGTCGACCCCGCGCAGGAAGGTGTGGGCGGCGGCGGAGTCCTCGGTCACGATGGCATCGGTGTGTTCGCTGCCGTGGGCGGCGATGTGCGCCAGGGCGGAGTCCACGCCGTCCACAACGGCGACGGACAGGGTGGAATCCAGCCACTCGGTGTCGAAATCGGCGGACGACGCCGGCGGCAGCCAGGGGACGATGTCGCGGGCGGCGGCATCGGCCCGGAAATCGCAGCCCAGGGCGCGCAGGTCTTCGGCCAGTAGCGGCAGTAGCGACGGGGCGATGGTTCGGTCGATCAGCAGGGTCTCGGTGGCGCCGCAGACGCCGGTGCGGCGCATCTTGGCGTTGGCGAGGATTTTGCGCGCCATGGCGGGGTCGGCGGCGGCGTGGATGTAGGTGTGGTTCAGGCCCTCGGCGTGGGCCAGGACGGGGACGCGGGCCTCGCGCTGGACGCGTTCGACCAGGGATTTGCCGCCGCGGGGGATGATCAGATCCAGCAGGCCTGCCCCGGCCAGCATGGCGGCGACATAGGACCGGTCGGCGTTCGGGGCGACCTGGATGCAGGCTTCGGGCAGGCCGGATGCGGCGAGGCCTCGGCGCAGCGCCACGTTGATGGCCCCGGCGCTGTGGTGGCTGTCCGATCCGCCGCGCAGGATCACCGCGTTGCCGGATTTCAGGCACAGGGCGGAGGCGTCGGCGCCCACGTTGGGGCGGCTTTCGTAGATCATGCCGATCACGCCGATCGGCTGGGCGATGCGCTGGATGCGGAGGCCGTTCGGGCGGGTCCATTCGCTGAGCGCGTGGTTCAGCGGGTCCGGCAGTTCGGCGACGTCTTCCAGGCCGCGCGCCATGGCCTCGATCCGGGCTTCGGTCAGGGTCAGGCGGTCGAGGAAGGCGGCGGTGCCCTTGTAGGCGGCGACGTCGGCCTGGTTGGCGGCGAGGATGTCGCGCATGCCGTCGCGCAGGGCGTCGGCCATCGTTGCCAGCGCGCCGTTGCGTGTCGCCGCGCTGCTGCGGGCCAGAATGTGGCTGGCGTGCCGAGCAGCGGTGGCGGCGGCTTTGAGATGTTCAGTCGGTTCCATCGCGCCAATGTGCCCAAGAAATGGTCGGGTTTCCAGTGCGGTATCGCACGTTTACGTTGACCCGGCCATGTCCTGTGTGCTGCCCTCGCTGGCAAAAGGGAGGCTGACAATGAACGCACCCGTTTCCGTCGACGCTTACAGCTTGCCGCTGGAGCGCTTCGATGTCTCCGATCCCAAGCTATACCAGGATGATACGTGGCATCCGTATTTCGAGCGGCTGCGGCGGGAAGACCCGATCCATTATGTGCCGGACAGTCCTTATGGGCCGTATTGGGCGGTGTCCAAATACAAGGACATCATGCACTGCGAGGTGAACCACGCGGTGTTCTCCAACGAGATCGGCGGCATCCAGATCGAGGACCAGCCGAAGGACCTGGCTCGGCCTAGCTTTATCCGGATGGACCCGCCCCGGCATGACGACCAGCGCAAGGTGGCCAGTCCGATCGTGGCGCCGGCCAATCTGGCGAACATGGAGGGGGTGATCCGCGAGCGGACGTGCATGGTGCTGGACGCACTGCCTCGGGGGGAGGTGTTCGACTGGGTGGAGGAGGTGTCGATCAAGCTGACGACGATGATGCTGGCGACGCTGTTCGACTTTCCGTTCGAGGAGCGGGCGAAGCTGACCTACTGGTCCGACGTGGCGATCTGCAACGTGAACGCGCCGGATGCGCCGGTGCATTCCGAGGCGGAACGGTTTTCCGAATTGAAGACCATGGCGGAATACATCGGCCGGTTGTTTGTTGAACGGCGAGGGCAGCCGCCGAAGTTCGATCTGTTGTCGATGCTGGCGCATGGGGCGTCTACTCGGGATATGCCGCTGACGGAGTTCATGGGGAATTTGGCGCTGCTGATTGTTGGTGGGAATGACACGACGCGGAATTCGATGAGCGGCGGGTTGCTGGCGCTGAACCAGTTCCCGGAAGAATACCGTAAGCTGCAGGCCGATCCGGGGCTGGTGGACAGCGCGGTGTCGGAAATCATTCGGTGGCAGACGCCGGTGATCCATATGCGGCGGACCGCGGCCCGGGACACCTCGCTCGGGGGGAAGGCGATCAAGGCGGGGGATAAGGTGGTGATGTGGTATATATCCGGCAACCGCGATCCGGAGGCGATCGAGGAGCCGGATCGGTTTGTTATTGACCGGGCTCGGCCTCGGCAGCATCTTTCGTTCGGGTTTGGGATCCATCGGTGTGTGGGTAATCGGTTGGCGGAGCTGCAACTGAAGATATTGTGGCAGGAGATTTTGGCGCGGTTTCCGGCGATCGAGGTGGTGGGGGATGCGAAGCGGATTTACTCGAACTTTATTCGGGGAATTCGGTCGATGCCGGTGCGTATTCCGGGGTGAGGGGTTGCTCAGGGCACTTGCATTTGGGATTTCGCTGGGTTCGCGATTGCCTTTTGCAAAGGCAAGAGAAGTAAGAATTTGGAACCGCGGATGAACGCAAATAAACGCAAATAAGTAAAACTAAGATTGGACGATGGTCGTCGCTGGAATGTCTCGTTGTTGTTGCCAAGTATGTTTATATAATATTTGCGTTCATCTGCGTTCATTTGCGGTTCCAAATTCTGGCCTGGATCGAGCCAGTCCGCCGACAGGGGACATCCTGCCGACACCAACATGCGGATTCCCGATCTTGCGGTGACCTGCTCGCCTCCGCTGCCAGGGGACAATGCGTTGCGTGATCCGGTCCTGCTGATCGAGATCCTGTCGCTCAGCAATCGCGCGGAGACGTGGACCAATGTTTGGGGCTTCACCACGATCCAGAGCGTGCGGGAAATTTTGGTGCTGCACTCGACGGCGATCGACGCCGATTTGTTGCGCCCGGGGGGCGGACGGCACCTGGCCGGAACGTCCGGAAGCGATCGGACAGGACGACCTGATCCTCGACAGCATCGGCTATACGGGGTCGCTCGCGGCATTCTATCGTTCGACCCGGTTGGCTCAGGCGATACCGGCCCGGTCGTAGTCCGCCCCGGCAGTAGCGGTTGTCAGTCGAGCGGGGTAAAGGACGGGCGGAGAGGAATTGCCCCATGCCCGATACTGCGTTGCCCGCGACCACCCTGTTGGATGCCATCCGAACCGTTGTTGGCGATCGGGGGCTGCTGACCGAAGCCACCGACACCGCGCCGTATTCCGAGGATTGGCGCCGGCTTTACCGGGGGCGCACCAGCGCGGTGGTGCGGCCGGGCTCGACGGAGGAACTCGCGGCGGTGGTGCGGCTGTGTGCCGCAGCCGGGACGGCGATCGTGCCGCAGGGCGGCAATACGTCGATGGTGGGCGGGGCGGTGCCGAACGAGGACGGGTCGGAGCTGGTGCTGTCCACGGTTCGGCTGAACCGGATCCGCGAGCTCGATACCGCCGACATGACGCTGACGATTGAAGCGGGGGTGACGCTGAAGGCGGCGCAGTTGGCGGCGGCGGAACAGGGGTGTCTGCTGCCTCTGTCGATTTCCTCGGAAGGGACGGCGCAGATCGGCGGGGTGCTGGCGGTGAATGCCGGCGGCAACAACACGGTGCGGTATGGCAATGCTCGTGACCTGGTGCTGGGGCTGGAGGTGGTGTTGCCGGACGGGTCGGTGTGGAACGGGCTGCGGCGGCTGCGCAAGGATAATACCGGGTATTGTTTGCGGCAGTTGTTCGTCGGGTCGGAAGGGACTCTGGGGATCATTACGGCGGCGGTGTTGAAACTGGTGCCGCAGCCGAAGGAAATCGCGGTGGCGCTGTGCGGCGTGGAAACGCCGGAGGCGGCGCTGGCGCTGTTCACCCGGTTTCAGGCGCACGACGCGGCCTCGATCAGTGCGTTCGAACTGATGTCCGGGCTGGGGATGTCGTTCGTGCTGAAGCATATACCGGGTGCGGTACTGCCGCTGGAGACCGCGGCGCCGTTCTATGTGCTGGTCGAACTGGCGTCGCCTCGGCCGGATGCGGGGCTGCGAGGGATGCTGGAGTCGGTGCTGGAACAGGCGCTGGGCGACGGCATCGTGCAGGACGCGGCGATCGCGGAATCGGAGGCGCAGCGGGCGGCGATCTGGAAGTTGCGGGAGGAACATTCCGAGGCGCAGAAGCGCGAGGGGGCCAGCGTCAAGAACGACGTTTCGGTCCCGGTCTCGAAGGTGCCGGCGTTCATCCGCAAGGCCACAGCGGCGTGCGAGGCACTGCTGCCTGGGGTCCGCGTGGTGCCGTTCGGACATATGGGGGACGGCAATATTCATTTCAATCTCGAACAGCCCGTCGGGTCGGATGCGGCGTGGTTCCTGGGGCAGGACCATGCTATCATGGACGCGGTGAATGACGTCGTGCGGGAATATGACGGCAGTTTCTCGGCGGAGCATGGGATCGGCAAGTTGAAGCCGTACATGATGCCGGATTGGCGAGGCGGGGCGGAATTGGCGCTGATGCAGCGGATCAAGGCGGCGATCGATCCGGCCGGGATCATGAATCCGGGAAAAGTGCTGCCCTAGACTGAAGACTTGTCCGCTTCCCGTCCCCTCGAAAGCGACCTGTATGGGCCGGTGAAACGGCATCTGGAGGCCGCGGGCTATGTCGTGCGCGGTGAGGTGGGACGTTGCGACGTCGTCGGGGTCTGTGGCGACTCGATCGTCGCGGTCGAACTGAAACTATCGTTCGGCGTAACGGTGCTGTACCAGGCGTTGCGGCGCTTGCCGGCGGTGGACCTGGTCTACGTCGCCGTCGCCGTGCCCGACGGCAGGATCGCCCGGCGCAACTGGGACGCCCAGACAGCGGATGCGACACGGCTGTGCCGGCGGCTGGGCGTGGGATTGCTCTCGGTGCGGAGCGGCAACGTCGTCGTGCATGCCGATCCGGGACCGTATCAGCCTCGCAGACAGCCGAAGCTGCGCATCCGGCTGCTGAGTGAATTCGTCCGCCGCAGCGGGGATCATAACGTGGGCGGCACGACCAAACGCCCCCGGGTGACTGCCTATCGGGAGGATGCATTGGCGTGCGCCGGCGTGCTGGCGCGGCAGGGCGCGATGAAAGGGGCGGCGGTGCGGGATGCGACGGGTGTGGCGAAGGCCAGCGCCATCCTGCGCGACGATGTCTATGGCTGGTTCGCCAAGGTCGGCCGCGGGACCTACGACATAGCGCCGAACGGGCGAAGCGCGCTGCTCCAATACGCCGATGTCGTGGCAGCGCGTTAACCATTCATCAACCTTCGGCTCGTATCGTGCGGCGCATCAGGGGCACAAACCGTGTCCGTCGCGGGATGGACGACTGTCAAATGGGCGATTTCCGGCTGTTATCGGAGGGCGCGGCAACGCGGCGGATCGGGTCCAGGGCGATGACGGCGCTGCCGCTGATCTGCCTGACCCTGTGCGGCGGCATGCTGAGCGGCTGCGGTGCGCTGGACCGGCTGTCCGAGGTCGGGCGGCCGCCGACGATGACCCCGACCGAAGACCCCACGAAAGACCCGCGGTGGCGGCCACTGACCATGCCGTCGCCAACACCGCGGCCGTCGCCGCCGGAGGCGAACGCGCTGTGGCGGCCCGGCTCCCGAGCATTCTTCAAGGACCAGCGGGCATCGCAGGTCGGGGACATCATCACGGTTCTGGTCAACATGAACGATTCGGCGAACCTGACCAACGATACGACGGCCACCCGCACCAGCAGTGAAACAGCCGGGCTGCCGAACCTGTTCGGGCTGGAATCGATTGTGCCGAAGGCGATCAACATGTCATCGCTGGTGTCCAGCAGCAGCGGCAACAGCAACGTGGGCAGCGGCCAGATCCAGCGCAACGAGGCGGTGACCCTGCGGCTGGCCGGGGTCATCACCCAGGTGCTGCCGAACGGCAACCTGGTGGTCGCGGCCAGACAGCAGTTCATGGTCAACAACGAATTGCGGGATTTGCAGGTGACCGGCGTGATCCGGCCGGAGGATATCGCCTCGGACAACACGGTGACACATGACCGCATGGCGGAAGCCCGCATTTCCTATGGCGGAAAAGGTCAGCTAACGGACTTGCAGCGCGCGCGATGGGGCCAGCAGATGATGGATATCCTGATGCCGTTCTAGTGTTTCGAATCTGTAGTTCGCCGCAAGATACGACGAACTTCCGGGGCAGGACACGGGTGGACATGGACAGATGAACCGGACCGCGCAGCGGGTCATGGCGAAGCCAAAAGCGCGCAAACTGTCGCTGGCGGTTCAGGCGGTGTTCGCCGCTGCCGTCCAGCATCACCAGGCCTCGCGCCTCGCCGAGGCGGAACGACTGTACCGCCAGGTGCTGGCGGTGAATGCCGGACACGCCGACAGCCTGCATCTGCTGGGCGTGGTCGCGCTCCAGGTGGGCCGAAACGATCTGGCCGCCGACCTGATCGGCCAGGCGATCGGCATCGACGGCACCGTGGCGCTGTATCACACCAACCGCGGCAATGCGTTGAGGGCGCTGGGCCGGCTGGACGAAAGCGTCGCGTGCTATCGCCGAGCCATCGTGCTGCGGCCGAGGTATCCGGAGGCATGCAACAACCTCGCCGCCGCGCTGCACGCCCTGGAACAGACGGACGAAGCGGTCACCTGGCTGCGCAAGGCGATCGCCCTGAAGCCGGATTTCCCCGAGGCCCACAACAACCTGGGCAACCTGCTGGCCGCGCTGGGGCGGCCGGAGGACGCGGCCGGGTGCTACCGGAAGGCAATCGCGCTGCGGCCCGACTATGCGGAGGCGCACAACAACCTGGGTGCCGCGCTGAAGCAATCCGGCGCGCTGGACGAAGCGGTCGCCTGCTACCGGACGGCGCTGTCCCTGCAGCCCGATTCCGCCGAGACCGCCAACAATCTCGGCATCGTCCTCGCGCGGCTGGGGCGGCTGGACGAAGCGGCCGATTGCTGCCGGCAGGCCATCGCCTCGCGGCCCGACCTGATGGAGGCGCATGACGCGCTGGGCGGCGTGCTGGCGGAGCTGGGGCGGCTGGAGGAAGCCGCCGCAAGCTGCCGGCAGGCCGTGGCGCTGCGGCCGGAGGAGGCGCGCGTGCATGACAACCTCGGCACCGTGCTGAAGGCGCAAGGGCTGGCGCAGGACGCCATCGCCTGCTTCCGGACAGCGATCGCGCGGCGGCCGGATTTTCCCAACGCACACCGCAATCTCGCCATGGCGCTGCTGGCGTGCGGTGAGATGGCGGAGGGCTGGCGCGAATATGAGTGGCGCTGGCAAGTGGCGGACATGGCCGCATCACGCCGCGACTTCAGCCAGCCGCAATGGTCCGGTGAGGCCGCGGCAGGGCGCACGCTGCTGATCCACGCCGAACAGGGGCTGGGCGACACTCTGCATTTCTGCCGTTACGCGACGCTGGCGGCGGACCGGGGGATGCGGGTGATCATGCAGGTGCAGACGCCGCTGGTGCGTCTGCTGCGCAACCTGCCCGGCGTGGACCAGGTCGTGGCGCGCGGGGACGATCTGCCGGCGTTCGACCTGCACTGCCCGATGCAAAGTCTGCCCCTGGCATTCGGCACCACGCTGACGACGATTCCGGCTGGTTCGGCCTATCTGCGAGCGGATGCGGCGGTGGCCGCGGCGTGGGGCGTTCGGATCGATGCGATGGGCGACCGGCGGCCTCGGGTCGGGGTGGCCTGGGCGGGCAATCCGGGGATGGTCCGCGACGCCAGCCGGTCGTTGCGTCCCGCGCGGCTGGCGCCGTTGTCCGGATTGGCCGGGCTGCATTTTTTCAGTTTGCAGAAAGATGGACCGCCGGCAGCCGGACTGACCGACCTGATGGGTGAGATGGCGGATTTCGCCGATACCGCCGGGCTGATCTGCAACCTGGATCTGGTGATCTCGGTGGATACCGCGGTGGCGCATCTGGCGGCGGGACTGGGCAAACCGGTGTGGCTGCTGGACAGCTTCGATCCGGACTGGCGCTGGCTGCTCGGGCGGCGCGACAGCCCGTGGTATCCGTCGCTGCGCGTGTACCGGCAGCCAAGGCCGGGGGACTGGGACGCGGTGCTGGACGCGGTCGCCGGCGATCTTCGTGGCATGGAAGAGGCGCGACCCGCCAGGCCTGGCGACTTCAGCGCGCCGTGTTAATGTTTCGTCAACGTTTCCGTCCTACCCTCGCCGGTATGGACCTCACCGTTTGCATCTGCACGCATGACCGGCCGCGCTATGTCCGGGACTGCCTGGCCGGGTTGCGCCGGCAAACCGCCGAACGGGATCGTTTCGCCGTGCTGATGGTGGACAGCGCGTCCTCCGCCACCGCCGCGATTGAACTCGATTGCCTGGCGATCGCGTGTAATGCCCGGTTGATCCGGCTCGACCAGCCAGGGGTCAGCCTGGCGCGCAACGCCGGCGCCTGGGCCGCCCGCACCCCCTTCATCGCCTATATCGACGACGACGCCATCCCCGCCGACGACTGGGTGGAGAACATTCTGGCCGCCATCGCCCAGCCCGGACCCCCGCCGGCACTGATTGGCGGCCGTATCCTGCCGAAATGGGAAACCCCCCTGCCCGCGTGGTGGCCCGGTTCCCTGCGCGGCGTACTGTCGATCATCGAGCATGAAGGCAGCGGCGAATACCGCACCGACGCGGTGCCCAAGGGCCTGGAACCTTATGCCGCCAACATCGTGGTGCATGTGCTGTCGCTGATCGCCGCCGGCGGCTTTGGCGGCGCCATCGGCCGCTATGGCCATTCGCTGCTGTCGGATGAGGAAGTCCAGTTGGCCTGGATGCTGCAGGATGCCGGCTATTCGGTGCGCTACGATTCGCGCATCACGGTGTATCACCAGATCCAGGCCCGGCGGCTGGAACCGGAATGGTTGCTGTCCCGGCTGTACTGGCAGGGCGCCTCCGCGGTCCTGACCCGCCGTCTGCTGCACCAGCCGGAGCGCGTGTGGCGGGAGCTGCCGCGCCGTCTGCTGGTGGCCGCCCTGCTCGGGCCGGCCTGGCTGGTTCCACGCCATTCCACCGTCCTGCTCGCCGCCCGCTGGCGGGTCGCCTATGCGGTGGGATTCATCCGGGCCGCGCTGGGCTGGCATGCCACGGCGGCGGCAATCCAGCAGGCCTCGGTGCCGGTGGCGGCGTGATTCTGTATCGATGGCGGGGTGTCTCCACCAATTTCGGCGATGAGCTGAACACCGTCCTGTGGCCAGGCCTGCTGCCCGATTTCTTCGACGACAACCCCGCCTGCCGGTTCCTGGGCATCGGTTCGGTGCTGGACCAGCGGCATTCCCCGCAGGCGGTGAAGGTCGTTGCCGGATCGGGCTACGGCGGCTATGAGCGCAAACCCGCCCTGGACGAAAACTGGATCATCCATTGGGTCCGTGGCCCCCGCACCGCCGCCATGCTGGGCCTGCCGCAGGCCCTGGCGCTGGGCGATCCCGCCGCCCTGATTCCCAAGGTGTTCTCCCCTCCCCCGCCGGACGGCGCCGATGTCGGCTTCATGCCGCATTTCGAAAGCGCGGCCCGCGGCGCCTGGCGGCAGGCGGCGCAACAGGCCGGGATCCGGCTGATCGACCCGCGCAGCCCGCCGCTGGCCGTCCTGCGGTCGATACGTGGCTGCAAGCTGCTACTGAGCGAGGCGTTGCATGGCGTGATCGTCGCCGACGCCCTGCGCGTGCCGTGGATCGCCATACGGCCGCGGGCCCATGTTCACCGCGCGAAATGGCAGGACTGGGCGGATACCATGGACGTTCGCCCGCGGTTCGGCCAGTTGCCGGCCTCGACCCTGTCCGAATGGGCCGGCGGCAGTGCGCTGGGATCGTTCCACCCGACCCGCACCTGGCTGCGCCGGCGGGAGCATTGGCTGGCCAAGGCCACACCGGAACGGCTGGTCGCCAGGGCGGCCCAGGCGCTGCGACGGGCCGCCGACGCCGACCCGCAGCGATCGGCCGACGTCTCACTGGACCGCTGCCAGTCCCGCATGCTGGCGGCGATCGACGCCCTGCGCCGGCAGCCGTTGCGCGGCGCGCCCCGCGAAGCGGCTGTTGCGCCACCGCGATCACACTTGCAAGCGGACGGTGATTCCGCCTACCAGCTTACGCCGATCGTTTGAGCATGATCGGGCTTGGTTCCCCTTTGGATGCGGGATTCCTGATCCGCCGATGCTGTTTCCTCCCGATCCTTCCCATCTGCTGTCGCGTATTCCGCTGTCGGCACGCACCATCCTGGACGTAGGCTGTGGCCGCGCGACGCTCGCCGCCGCCTATCGGCCGCTGAACCCGAAGGCGCGCCTGCTGGGCATCGATGTCGATCCGCTGATGACCGCCGTGGCGGCGGCGCATCTGCACCAGGTCGCCACCATGGACGTGGAAGCCGATCCGCTGCCGTTCGACGTGCCCGACGGCATCGACTGCATCATCTACGACGATATCCTGGAGCATCTGCGCGACCCCTGGGCGATGCTCCACCGCCACGCCGAGGCGCTCAGTCCCGAGGGCGTCATGCTGATCTGCGTGCCCAACATCGACTACTGGCGCCTCGCCGAACGGCTGCTGCGCGGCACCTGGCACGACAGCGAGGACGAGGAGCCGCACCACCGGCAGCTCCGCTGGTTCAACCTGGATTCGATGCGGGAAAACCTCCTGCGGGCCGGCCTGACCTTGTGCGATGTGGTGACGCGCCAGCCTGACGGGGACCAGGCGGCCCAGTTTGTCGCCGCGCTCGCCCCGGGGCTGCTGGCCATGGACATCGATCCCCAGGAATACGCCCACCGTGCCGCACCCAGCCACCTGATCTGGCGCGTGCGCAAGGAGCCACGGCAGCGGATCATTCTCGCCGGGAATATGCTGGCGCCGGTCGGCGGGGTCTCCGATGTGCGCGTGGTGTATCCGATGCAGGCCATCGCGACCGACCCGATGGTGACCGCCGGCGTGGTCGAGCGGATCGACTTCGGTGACGGCGGCGACGGCAATGCCCGGTTTTTCGTGCTGCACCGCCCGACCGTGTTCGGAGATCGCGGCCACGCGCTGCTGCAGGGACTGATCCGGGCCGGATTCCTGGTGGTCACCGAATTCGACGACCTGCCCGAACGGTTCGAGATGATGCGGATGGGCGGGGAACTCGGGTTTTACGGTGTGCATGCGATCCAGACCAGCACGCTGGCGATGGCCGGGGTGCTGCGTCAGTACAACCCGGAAATCGCCGTGTTCCCGAACGCGGTCCGATCGCTGCCGGCGGTCCGGAATTTCGCCGACCCGCGTGCGCTTACGCTGTTTTTCGGTGCGCTGAACCGCGAGCACGACTGGCTGCCACTGATGCCGGCCCTCAATGCCGTCGCCAAAATGGCGGGGGACCGGCTGAGGTTCCAGATTGTCCATGACCAGTCGTTCTTCGAGGCGCTGGAATCGCCGCATAAGACGTTTACGCCGACCTGCGACTACGACACCTATCTGCACATCCTCGGCGGGTGTGAGATCTCTTTCATGCCGCTGTCGGACACGCCGTTCAACCGCGCCAAATCCGACCTGAAGTTCATCGAGGCCGCGTCATGCCGGGTGGCGACGCTGGCCAGTAGCGTGGTGTATGCCAACAGCGTCGAGAACGGACACACCGGCCTGTTGTTCCGTGATCCGGTGCAGTTCCACTCCGGCCTGCTGCGGCTGATGGCGATGCCGGAATCGGCGCGCGAAATGGCCGACACGGCCCGCCGCTACGTGATCGACAACCGCATGCTGGCCTATCAGGTGGCGCCACGCATCGCCTGGTACCGCTCGCTCTGGGCCCGCCGCGATGCCCTCAACATGGCTCGGCATGAACGGATGCAGCGCAACCGGGTGGCCGCCTGATCGCGTTGCAAGTAAGTTTCCTGGTATCGCGCATCAGAGTATCGCGCATCAGAGAGGCGCGATACGTCGCAGTTTTTGTCCGAGTGGCCGATTCACGCGGGAAATCGCGGTCACCTCGTGACCCGCGCTTTCCCGCGATCGGGCACAAGGGTGATTCACGCCTACCGACCTTCGGCCTCAGGCGATCACGCTAACGCATGACGGCCCATGGATCGATCACCGGCACGCCCACATCGGCGAAGTTGGCGACATTGCGTGTCACGATGATCTTGTTGTTCACATGCGCCGTCGCCGCGATCAGCGCGTCCGCCACCGGCCGGCTGCGTTGCGCCATCAGATGCCCCCAGCGGGTTGCCACGGCATCGTCGATCGGCAGGATGCGGGCGGCATAGACGAAGCGCAGTTCGTCCAGCCAGCGCAGCAGGCCCGCCGCCACAGGCGGGTCGGTGCGCATCTTCATCATCACGCCCCTGGTGATTTCCCCGATGGTCAGGGCGCTGAGACAGAGCGTTTCCGGTTGGGCGGCGCGCAACCAGGCAACGGCCTGGGGCGTGCGCCGCCGCGCCTCGGACACCATGCAGGTGTCGACCAGATACATCAGAAGGCGATGTTGCGGCCGGTATCGGGGCTGCGATCGTTGATCGCATCGACCACGTCATCGGACCACGGGCCTTGACCGGGGATTTCGGTCAGCAGGAAATCCACGAAGGACATCCGCGGCTTGACCAGGGCATCGAATTCCTGCGCGGACACCACCACCGCCGCACGTTGGCCATGCACGGTCACGGTCTGGGGGCCTTCATCCCGAGCACGCTTGACCACTTCGCTGAAGCGGTTCTTCGCGTCCTGCAACTGCCAATCCTGCACGGCGGCCTCCTGATCTGTCCGGACAGGCTAGATTTAGATTGTCGAAGCGGGCGCGTCAATCTTCTTCTGGATCGTCTTTGTTCAGGTCGCGGGCAATCTCCGGCCGGTGCATCAGCGCGTCGATCTTCATCGCGTAATCCAGCGCCAAGTCGGGCGTGAACGTCAGGTCCGGAGCGACGCGCAACTTGACCGCTTTGGCCACCTGGCCGCGCAGGTACGGCGTCGCCCGCACCAGCGCCGGCACCAGCGCATCGGCGTCGGAGCGTCCCAGGCGGGAAAAGAACGCGGTTGCCCGCTTCAGGTCGGGGCCGATCCGCACCTCGGTGACAGTGATCTGCGCGGTTGCCAAATCGGGGTCGCGAAATTCGCCGCGGGCGAAAATCCCGGACAGCACGTGACGGATTTCCTCCGCCACGCGCAACTGCCGCTGGGATGGGCCGGCGTTCGGGGGCTTCTTCAACCCGGAACCATCTCCACCTCAAAGCACTCGATAATATCGCCTTCCTGCAGGTTCTCGAAGTGGGCGAAGG
>DATAZJ010000278.1:0-2993 GCA_036272115.1 Rhodopila sp.
TGCCGGTGATATTCCTGACGTCGAAAGACGAAGAGGTCGATGAACTCATGGGCTTGCGCCTCGGCGCCGATGATTACATCACCAAACCGTTCAGCCAGCGCCTGCTGCTGGAGCGTATCCGAGCCCTGCTGCGGCGCAATGAGGCCGGCAAGGCAGAGGGTTCCGGCACCGCCCCCGGCGGCGTGATGACGCGCGGCGAGCTGGTGCTGGACGAGACCAAGCACCAATGCACCTGGAAAGGTCACGACATCCAGTTGACGGTCACCGAATTCCTGCTGGTGAAGGCGCTGGCCGCACGGCCCGGCATGGTGAAAAGCCGCGACCAACTGATCGACGCGGCGTATGGCGAGAATATCTACGTCGACGACCGCACCATCGACAGCCACGTGAAGCGGATCCGGAAAAAGTTCCGGATCGGGACGGAAGAGTTCAACTACATCGAGACGCTCTACGGCATCGGCTATCGTTACAAGGAGCATTGATTGCCCGACGGCGGACGCCTGTTCGGACTGACCCGGTCGGCCGTCCCCAACCGACGGTACCGGCCGCGCTGGGTGTCGCCCCTGCTGCGGCGCATCCTGCTGGTCAACGCACTGCCGCTGGCGCTGCTGGTGATGGCGCTGCTGTACCTCGACCAGTATCAGAACGGGCTGCTGGAGGCGCAGGTCACCGCGCTGCGGGAACAGGCGCGGGTGTTCGCCGGTGCGCTGGGCGAGAGCGCGGTGCGCACCACGGACCCCGACAATCCCAAGCTGGTGCCGGAAGTTGCCGCCTCACTGCTGCGCCGGCTCACCGAACCCACCCCGGATGCGCAGGCGCGGCTGTACGCGCCGGACGGCACCATTCTGGCGAATTCCCGGGTGCGGGAGGGGCCAGGCGGCGTCATCACCACCGAACCGCTGCCGCCGCCGGTGGAACATGGCCCGATCATCGCAGCGATCGGCTGGATCTACGACAGCGTCCTGGGTTTCCTGCCGCATGACCTGCCGGCGACCCAGGTCGATACCACGCCCTCGGCCGGCGGGCCCGACTGGCAGCCGAACGTGAAGGAGGAACTGCGCCTCAGCAGCGCCGGCAGCAGTAACGAGACCCCGCCGTATATCCGCCGCACCAAGGACAACCGCCTGCTGGTCACCGTCGCGGTGCCGGTGGAGCGGGACAAGCACACCGTCGGCATCATCTCGCTGACACGCGAGGCGCGGGAGGTGGACGAGAGCCTGTTCAGCGTGCGGATGTCGATCCTGGCGCTGTTCGGCATGGCGCTGGGCCTGACCGTGCTGCTGTCGTGGTACATGTCGCTGACCATCGCGCGGCCGATCCTGCGGCTCGCCGAGGCGGCGGCCGACATGCGCGAGGGCCTCGGGCGGTCCGGCAGTGTGCCGCCATCGCTGCTGCGGCGGCGGGATGAGGTGGGCGCGCTGGCCTCGGCGCTGGCCGACAGTTCGGCCGCGCTGTGGGAGCGGATGGATGCCACCGAACGCTTCGCCGCCGACGTGGCGCACGAGATCAAGAACCCGCTGTCGTCGATCCGCAGCGCCATCGAGACGCTGCGCCGGATCGAGGATGTCGGGCGTCAGCGGCAGTTGCTGACCATCATCGCCCAGGACGTGGTGCGGCTGGACCGGCTGATCAGCGACGTCTCCGACGCCTCGCGGCTGGATGCGGAACTGTCGCGGGTCACCTCGACGCCGGTCGATGTGGTGCCGATCCTGCGGACGCTGCAGGAACTGGATGAGGCGACGCGCGACCCGGACAGCGATCCCAAGCTGGAGGTCGCGGCGCCGCCGAACGGGCTGCGGGTCTGGGCGGTGGAGGACCGGCTGGTGCAGGTGCTGCGGAACCTGATCGGCAATGCGCATTCGTTCAGTCCTCGGCTGGGGCGGATCAAGGTCCGGGTCCGCGATGTCGGTGCGATGGCGGAACTGAGCGTGGAGGATGACGGGCCGGGCATCCCCGACGCCAACCTGGAGCATATTTTCGACCGATTCTATTCGGAGCGGCCGAAAGGCGAAAGTTTCGGGCAGCATTCGGGGCTGGGGCTGTCGATCAGCCGGCAGATCGTCGAGGCTCTGCACGGGCAGATCTCCGCCGAGAACCGCCGCGACGGCGCCGGCCGGGTGCTGGGCGCTCGGTTCATCGTGCGGCTGCCGGCGGCTTAGCGGTCGTTCGGCTGGCTTGAGAGAGTTGATGCCGTGGCGGCGGTTCCCCTGGATCGACGCTTTCCCAGCGCTTCGTTCGCAGTCGGTGAATGTGCCGCAACGCCGGTTTCGCGACTTTCGATACCGACGGCAGGCATTGACCGATGTGCGGTCAGCTCACCGTGTCGCACGCGCCTCGCCGCCCTGGACATTGCCGCCGTACTGTCCAGACTGCCGCTGATGACGGACAGCGCGGCCCCGGCGGGACCGAGACGAAGGAAGCGGAACGATGCGGCAGATGGTGATGGTGGGATTCCTGCAGGCGCAGAACTGCACGACGCTGGCGAGTGCCTGGCGGCATCCGGATGCGCGCAGCGATTTCACCACCGCCGCGTACTACCAGAAAATCGGCCAGGTGCTGGAAGAAGGGAAGTTCCAGCTCGCGTTTTTCGATGATCGGCTGGCGATGCCGGACATCTATGGCGGCAACCCGGCGGAGGTCGTCGCCAACGGCGTCCGCGTGGTGAAGATCGATCCTGTGGCGACCATGATGGCGATGGGGTTCGGCACGCGGTATCTGGGGATCGGCTCGACCGCTTCCACCACCTATTACGAACCGTTCGACGTCGCCCGGCGGTTCCAGACGGTGGACCACATGCTGGGCGGGCGCGCGGCGTGGAACGTGGTGACCTCGGTGAACGACGGCGAGGCGCACAACATGGGCCGCGAGGTCCACATGGAGCACGATCTTCGTTACGACCGAGCGGATGAGTTCATGGAGATCGTGCATGGCTGCTGGGACGGCTGGGAAGACGGCGCGCTGATCGTCGATAAGACGACTGGTGCGTTCGCCGA
>DATAZJ010000279.1:0-4609 GCA_036272115.1 Rhodopila sp.
AGCCTTTTGTTGACGATTCGCGCTGTGCGGTTTGTGGCCGCGTGCCTGATGCCTTTACTGGCCATTGGAACCGCCGCCGCCCAAGCCCCGACCCGGCCCGCTCGCCCCCCCGTCTCCCACGCGAAGCCCGCTCCGGCGCCGGCAGGCGGGGTTATTCAGTCGATCAAGGTCGAGGGCAGCCAGCGGATCGAGAGCGGCACGATCAAGTCCTATCTACTGGTTCAGCCGGGTGACGCCTTCGACCCGGACCGCATCGACCGCAGCCTGAAAACGCTCTATGCCACCGGGCTGTTCCAGGACGTCCGCCTGGGCCGCGTCGGCGACACCCTGGTGGTGCGCGTGGTCGAAAATCCGATCGTCAACCGCGTGGCGTTTGAAAACAATCACAAGCTGAGCGACGCCCAGCTTCGGCCGGCCATACAGTTGCGGCCGCGCGCCGTGTTCACGCCGGCCCTGGCGGAGGCCGACCGGCAGAAGATCTTGGATCTGTACGCCAAGCGCGGCTACTACGACGCGACGGTGGACCCAAAGATCATCCACCTCGACCAAAACCGCGTCGATGTGGTGTTCCAGATCAACGACGGGGCGGCCACCCTGATCAGCAAGATCGTGGTGACTGGCAACAAGGCGTTCAGTGAAGACCGGCTGACCGAAGTCATCAGCAGCCGCGAATCGCGTTGGTGGCGCTTCCTGTCCACGGCGGATCAATACGATCCGGAAAGGCTGTCCTACGACAAGGAATTGCTGCGCCGGTTCTACCTCAAAAACGGCTACGCCGACTTTGAGGTGACCGCCGCCAGTGCGGAACTGTCGCCCGACCGCAAGGGGTTCTTCCTGTCCTTCACGATCCATGAAGGGCCTCGCTACAAGGTCGGCACGGTCACCATCAACGCGCAGTTGCGCAACCTCACCAATGCGGACCTGCAATCCAGCCTGCAACTGCATGAAGGCGACTGGTACGACGGCGACGCGGTGGGCCGCACCGCCGACCTGATGGAACAAGCCGTCCATGACCGCGGCTATGCCTTCGTCAGCGTCAAGCCGCGCGCCGACCGCGACCCGGTGAAGCACATCATCAACCTGGCCTTCGACGTGGGTGAGGGGCCGCGGGTCTATGTCGAGCGCATCAATATCGTCGGCAACACCCGGACCGAGGACAAAGTCATCCGAAGGGAGTTTCGGCTGGCTGAAGGCGACCCGTACAGCGCCGCGGAGATCCGCCGCACCAAGACCCGGCTGACCGATCTGGGCTATTTCCAGAATGTCGATATCGCGACCGCGCCGGGCTCCACGCCGGACAAGGCCGTCCTCAACACCACCATTTCGGAAAAGGCCACGGGCGAACTGTCCTTCGGCGGCGGTTACTCGACCGATGCCGGCGCCCTGATCGATATCGGCCTGTCCGAGAAAAACCTGGTGGGAACCGGCATCAACGCAAGCATCAACGGTACGCTGGCGCAGCGTCGCAGTTCCATCAACACCTCGGTGACCGATCCTTACTTCCTCGACCGCAATCTCGTCGCCGGCGTCGACGCCTTCCTGATCCAGACGGACTATCTGGGCACCGAACCCTATGATGAGAAGCGGGTGGGATTCGCGCTGCGTCTCGGCTACGCGTTCAACGATCATCTGCGGCAGACCTGGAGCTACTCGCTGGTCGATCGCGACGTGTTCGACGTCGAAACGGGCGCCAGTCCCTTCATTCTGAGTGAGGCGGGATCGACGCTGCTCTCCCAGGTCAGCCAGGCCGTGACCTACGATCGCCGGGACAGCAAGATCGAGCCACACAACGGCTATGTCGTCGAAGTCGGCACCGACTTCGCCGGTCTTGGTGGCGATGTCCGTTTTTTGAGGGGCAATCTGAACGCGGCTTACTACATTCCGTTTGCGAATCCCGACTGGGGCCTCAAATTCGGGGGCAGCACGGGTTACATGGATCTGCTGCCGGGTGGACGGGAGGAAATCATCGACCGTTTCTTCCTCGGCGGCGACAATTTACGTGGCTTCGAAACCGGCGGTGCCGGGCCGCATGACGCGACGACGGGCGACCCGCTCGGCGGCCGTTTCATCTGGACGCAGACGACTGAAATGCGCTTCCCACTGCCGGTCTCGCCCGATCTGGGCCTCAGTGGGCGCGCCTTTATCGATGTGGGCGCACTGACCGATTCGTCGTTCAGGCCAGGCACCTGCATCGTGTCGGCCGGCGTAAGCTGCAAGATCGAGGCGTCCGACGCGCCACGGGTTGGCGCGGGTGTCGGTATCTCCTGGCATACCGCGTTTGGTCTGATAAATGTTGATTTGGCGCCGTTTGTGATCAAGCAACCGGGTGACCAGACACAAATCTTCCGGTTTGGCTTCGGCACGAGGTTCTAGTGATTCAAAGTTTCAATAAAGGCGCCGGCGCGGTTTTGGCGCTGGCGCTGGTTTTTGCCCCGGTTTCCGGGTTCGCCCAGCAGGCGCAAAGCCCGCAATGGTTTGTGCCGGGACAGACACACCCGTCCGCGGCACCGTCCGCGCACCATAGTGTGTCGCGGGCCGCTCCGACGGGGGCCCCCGGCGGGTTGCCGCTGACCAGCGAAGGCAGCGGCGAGCAGGCCGGCAACGTGCCGGCGCCGCAGTTCCAGTTGCCGCCGGCACCGGAAATTCCGCCCATTCCGAAGGGGCAGGCAACCCCGGCCGCCATTGTCGGCATCTTGTCGGTGCCCGACGTGCTGCGGGTCTCCACCGCTTACCAGGCGGCATACAAGGAATTGAACGCCCGCGGTCAGAAGCTGAACGAAGACGCGCAAAAGGAACAGACGGCTCTGCGCGAGCTGGGCCAGACCTTCGCCGCCGAACGTCCCAAGCTGTCGCCGGAACAGATCCGCACCAAGGAGAAGGAAATCCAGGATCGCGCCACCGAGGCGCAGCGCCGCTTCGGCGAGCGTAACCGCATCATCCAGGAAGCCGGCCAATACGTCATGCTGCAGATCAACCGCACCATGGAGCAGGTCGCCCAGCAGGTCGCACTGTCCCGCGGCATCAACCTGGTGCTGAACCGCGCGCAGATCCTGGGGACAACGGCGGACTTCGACATCACCCCGGCGGTGGCCGAGGTGTTGAACAAGACCCTGCCCAGCGTTGTCGTGCCACCGGACGGTGTCTCGCCGCTGACGATGGCCAAGGCTTCGTCGGAATCGAAGAAGGAACCGAAGAAGCCCGAGGCCAAGCCAGCGGCCGCCAAGCCGCCGCAGAAGCACTAAGCCATGGCGCCTGATCCAACGCCGTTCGGTGGGGACCGCTCGGCGTTGGCGGGCGATCCCCGCTTCTTCCAGCGGGCCGGACCGCATACCCTGGCCGCCGTCGTCGACGCGGCAGGGGTTGAGGGAGAACTGGCCGAGGCCCCGCCGCGCCGGCTGATGCTGCATCGTATCGCCCCCCTGGCCGTGGCCGGCGGCGAAGACGTCAGCTTCTGCCTGAATAACCGGAAATACCGGTCGGCCCTCGCCGGGACGCAGGCTGCCGCGGTGATCGTGCATCCCGATATGCGCGATCAGGTACCCGAAACAGCCGTCGCCATCGTCGTGCCCGACCCGATGGTCGCCTGGGCCAGGGTGGCGGCCCTGTTCCATCCGCAAACGCCGGTCAAACCCGGTATCCACCCGTCTGCCGTCGTCGCTGCCTCGGCGGTGATCGACCCGACCACGGAGATCGGCCCGCTCGCGGTCATTGGCGAAAACGTGACGATCGGCCCGCGTGGCCGGATCGGAGCCATGGTGGTGATCGGTGACGGGGTGCAAATCGGCCGGGATGTGCGGATCGGCCCGCATGCCAGCCTGTCGCACGCGCTGATCGGCGACCGCGTCTATTTGTATCCCGGCGCCCGCATCGGCCAGGACGGCTTCGGCTTCGCGATCACCCCCCAGGGCTTCCAGACCGTCCCGCAACTGGGTCGCGTGCTGATCCGCGACGATGTCGAGGTCGGCGCCAACACCACGATCGATCGCGGCACGCTGGAAGACACCGTGATCGGCGCCGGCACAAGGATCGACAATCTGGTGCAGATCGCCCACAACGTCCAGATCGGCAGGGCCTGTGTCGTGGTGGCTCAGGTCGGTATCTCCGGCTCGACCGTGCTGGAGGATCAGGTGGTGTTCGCGGGGCAGTCGGGTACCGCCGGACATTTGCGGATCGGCACCGGATCGCGCATCGGGGCACAGGCGGGGGTCATCTCCGATGTGCCGCCGCGGTCGGAGATGATTGGCTCCCCGGCTCAGCCGGTGAAGGCGTTCTTCAAGGAAGTCGCGACGATCAGGCGCTGGGTCCGCAATGGCGGTATTCCGGCACCAACCAGCGCACGAGACACAAAAAAGCACCCGGACGTGGATTGAACATCATGGATGAGGCCGCAGCGCAGATGCCCGTAGCGGGCAAAACCATCGAGCTGATCGATATCCATCGCATCATGCACGACATCCCCCATCGCTACCCGTTCCTGATGCTGGACCGGGTGGTGGACGTCGTGCTGAGCACATCGGCGGTCGGGATCAAGAATGTCTCGATCAACGATGGCTTCTTTGCCGGCCATTTCCCCAACCACCCGGTCATGCCGGGCGTGCTGATCATCGAA
>DATAZJ010000280.1:0-5535 GCA_036272115.1 Rhodopila sp.
AAGGCAAAAAAGAAGGCCAAGAAGAAAGCAGCGAAGAAGAAGTAGCTGCAACCGGTGGACGCGGCAGCAATGCCGCGTCCCCGGGTCGAAAAGCAGATCGACTGTGTGCCCGCGAAAGCGGGCACAGTCGTTTCTGGGGTAGGGTCGTTCGGAGCGATCGATGACGAATACACTGGAAAACAAGCGCCGCGCCGCACAGGCCGCACTGCCGTGGCTGGCGGACCATGAGGTCGTCGGCATCGGCACCGGCAGCACGGTGGAGCACTTCATCAATTTCATCGCGGCCGACCGGGGCAATCTGAAGGCCGTTGTATCCAGTTCGAACCAGTCCACCCGACTGCTGGAAGCGGCCGGCATCCCGGTCGTCGACCTGAATGAAGTCGGTGAGCTACCGGTCTACATCGATGGCGCCGATGAGACCAATGCCGCCCGTCAGCTCATCAAGGGGGGTGGCGGTGCGCTGACCCGCGAGAAGATCATCGCGGAAGTCGCCAAGGTCTTCGTCTGCATAGCCGATGCCAGCAAGCTGGTCGCGACCCTCGGCGCCTTCCCGCTGCCGGTTGAAGTCATTCCCATGGCGCGCGCACTCGTGGCCCGCCGCTTGAGCGACATCGGCGGCCGGCCGGTCCTGCGCGCGGGGCGCGTCACGGACAACGGCAATCACATCCTCGACGTTCACGACCTGAGTATCAGCGACCCGGTAGCGCTTGAGTCAGCGGTAAATCAGATACCGGGCGTGGTGACGGTCGGCCTGTTTGCCCGCCGACCCGCCGATGTACTGCTGGTGGGTAGCGAGACAGGTGTGAAACGGCTGTAAAGGGCGGTTTAATGACACCTGCTAAAAACCTAAGCAGGGGGATTCATGTCACGTCCTTCACTTCTCGCACGCGGCCTCGTCGCGCTCCTCGCCGGCGCGTGTGCCGCAATCTGTGGCGCTCAGGAGACCAGTCCGGGCGCGCAATGGCTCAGTTACAACAACCATCTCGATGGCCAGCGCTTCTCCCCACTGAAGGAGATCACCCCGGCCAATGCGACCCAGTTGGGCGAGGTGTGCCGGGTTCAGATCGATGGCCCGACCTCGATGCATTCGGACCTGATCGTCGTCGACGGTGTGATCTATACCGGTACCGGCCGCGAGACGGTGGCCTTAAGCGCCACCACCTGCGCCGTGCTATGGCGCTTCACTTACATCCCTGACGATGATCGTAGTTCGCCGTCGACACGCGGCGTCGCGGTCCTGAACGGTCGGGTGTTCCGCGGCACCAGCGACGACAGGTTGATCGCGCTCGATGCGGCGACCGGCAAGCTGCTGTGGAAGACCGTCATCGGTTCCCCGGCGCTGGGAGAATCCTCGGCGGCCGCGCCACTGGCCTCGGGCGCAGTGGTCTATATGGGGATCAGCGGCAGCGAACTCGGGGCCCGCGGCCGCGTCATGGCCTTTGATGCCGAGAGCGGACGCGAACTGTGGCGCTTCAACACGATCCCGATGGGCAAGGAGGTGGGCGCCGAGACCTGGCAGCGGCCGGGAACGGCCAAGACCGGTGGCGGCGGCATCTGGGGTGCGATGACCCTCGATGTTTCAAGCGGCGAGCTGTTCGTGCCGGTGGGCAATCCCTGGCCGGACATCGACAAGGCCTACCGGCCCGGCGCGAATCTGTTTACGGATTCGATCGTGGTGCTCGATGCGCGCACCGGCGCGCTGAAATGGTGGCACCAGGGTACGCCCGAGGACTGGATGGACCTGGACATGGTCGCCCCGCCGGTGCTCTACCGGATCGCCGGTGCACGTGACTACCTGGTCTTCGGCGGCAAGGACGGCTATGTCACCGCCGTCGACCGCGATACCCACCAGCAGATATTCCGCGTGCCGGTGACCACGATCGAGCGGGCGCCGAAGATGCCCTCGAAAGAAGGCTCGCGCATGTGCCCGGGATATGCCGGCGGCGTCGAATGGAATGGTCCGGCCTTCGATCGCCTCAATCATTCACTGGTGACCGGCGCGGTGGACGCCTGCTTCATCGTCAAGCTCGGTCCCGGCGCCACCGAATACACTCCCGGCGGCTTGAGTTTCGGCGGCTCGGTCGCACCCGACGGACCGACGACCGGCTGGATCACCTCCCTCGACAGCGTGACCGGCGAGGTACGCTGGAAGTACCACACGGAAAAACCCGTCGTGGCCGGCATTACCCCGACCGCCGGCGGGGTGACCTTCGCCGGTGACCTCGGCGGCAACCTGTTCGTATTCGACAGCAAGAGCGGCGCGGTCCTGAAGAGGATTGAAACCGGTGGCGCCCTGGCCGGCGGAGTGGTGACCTACGAATCCGGCGGACATCAGTACGTCGCCTTCGCGGATGGCAACATATCCCGCAATGCCTTCGGCGCACTCGGGCTGCCGAGCGTCGTGATCATGGCGCTCAACCCGAAGGCCTTGACCGGCGCGGGCGCCATCACCGCTCCGGCGAGCGTCGCGGCCAAGGGACCCGCCGGTGCACCGGACCTTGCGGCCGGCCGCCGTCTGTACAGCCAGGTATGCGTCGCCTGCCACGGGGCCGAGGGCAACCTGGTGGCCGATCACAAGCTCAGCGTCGCGGTCGCGCGCCAGAGCCGCGCCACCACCGGCGCCTACATCAAGAATCCGAAGCCGCCGATGCCAAAAATGTATCCGGATCTGCTCAATGACCAGAGCATCATCGACGTCACCGACTATCTCTACCAGCAGTGGGGGCACCATGACTGACAGCAAAGACGCGGCATTCGCCGCAGGAATGAAGATCCGGCGCGAAATGTTCGGCCCCGGCGGGGCCGAGGAACGTGTGGCGCAGGCCACCGATTTCAACCGGCCTCTGGAGGAAATCGTCACCCGCTACTGCTTCGGTGAAACCTGGAGCCGGCCGGGGCTGGATCGCAAGACCCGCAGCCTTCTCACCCTCGCCGCACTGACCGCCTTGAGCAAGCCGAACCAGATCAAGGTCCACGTCGCCGGCGCGCTCGCGAATGGCGCCACGGTCGAGGAGATCCGCGAGACCCTGCTGCACACCATGGTGTATGCCGGTGTCCCCTGCGGCGTCGAGGCGTTCAACGCCGCCGCCGAAGTGCTCGCGCGCCACGGCGCGGGCGGCAAGCCATGAACGTCGCGATAATCGGCGTCGGCAATATGGGCGCGCCGATGGCCGGCTGCATGGCCCGTGCGGGCCATGCCGTGACAGTCTTCGACAGCTCCCCGCAGCAGGCCGCCAAGGTCGCCGCCGAACATGGCTGCCGCGCGGCGGCTACGCTTGATGAGCTGGCCACGGCGGACTTCGTCGTGACCATGCTGCCCACCGGGGTGATCGTGAGCGAGGTCTACCTGCGTGACGGTCTGGCCAAGCGCCTGCGACGCGGCACGATCGCCATCGACATGAGTTCGGCGGATCCGACCGGCACGCGCAAGCTGGGCGCAGCCCTGGCCCAGCACGGCATCACGCTGATTGATGCGCCCGTATCCGGCGGTGTCCCGCGCGCAGCGCTCGGCACCCTGGCGATCATGATCGGCGGCGATGACAAGGAAGCCATCGAACGCGCCCGACCCCTGTTGCGGGCAATGGGCGATCGGCTCTTCGATACCGGTGGCCTCGGCACCGGTCACGCCATGAAGGCGCTGAACAACTTCGTCGCCGCCGCCAGCTTCGCCGCCTGCGCCGAGGCCTTGATTGCCGGGGAGCGTTTCGGCCTGGACCCGGGCCGGATGGTGGACATCCTCAATGTCTCCACCGGTCGCAATTTCCATACCGATATGGTGCTGCGCGAGCATGTCGTGGGCGGCAAATTCTCGACCGGCTTCGCCTTGGGTCTGCTGGCCAAGGATGTGAAGATCGCGGCCGATCTGACCCGCGACCTGAACTTCGATGCCCCGCTGGTGCGCCTGGTCAGTGCGCGTTTCGATCAGGCGCGGGATGCACTGGGTTATGGCCGCGACAACAGCGAAGCGATCAAGGCCTGGAAGTGAAACCGAAGGTCCCGCCACCGGATGAGGCGCGGCAGATCGATGCCGCGTACGGCCTGGAGCCGGTATTCGAACCGGGGGCGGGCAAGCCGGGTGATTCAGCCGGTGGGACCCAGTTCCATCAGGTTCAGTGCCCGTACTGCGGCGAAGCCTTCGAGACCTTGATCGACCTGAGTGCCGGGTCCGCGACTTATATCGAGGACTGTCAGGTGTGCTGCCAGCCCATCGAATTCAAAATTGAAGTCGGCCATGCGGGCGCCCTGGAGTCGCTCAGCGTCGGACGGGGTGACTAGGTTAAGCTACCCGCGGCGGATGCAAGGGGAGCCGCATGGGTACCACGATGGCTGTGAAGCTGCGCGTCGCACTGGCTTGCTGCGGATTCACGCTGCTGCACGCACCTCTTGCGTGCGCGGACGATGCGCCGCGCCATTTCACCGATCTGGTCTACGCGACGGTCGGCGGCAAGGCCCTGGGCCTCGATCTGCATCTGCCTGCGGGCGTGGCGCACCCGCCGCTGCTGGTGTTCGTCCATGGCGGCGCGTGGACGACGGGAAGCAAGACCCAGTATCCGACGTTCCTGATGCAGCGCGGTTATGCCGTGGCAAGCCTGGACTTCCGCTCTTCGAATGAAGCGCCCTTCCCGGCCGATGTGTTCGACATCAAGGCCGGCATCCGCTACCTGCGCGCCAAGGCGCAGACCTATGGTTACCGCACGGATCGGATCGCGATCGTCGGGGCATCCTCAGGCGGACACCTGGCGGAACTGGTGGGTGTGACCAACGACGTGGCGGCCCTGGAGGGAACCGAAGGCGACTATCGCAACGAGTCCTCCGGCATCCAGGCCATCGTGAGTTATTTCGGCGCCAGTGACCTGACCACGATTCTCGCCCAGTCCACCCCGGTGGGCCTGGCCGTGCGCGAACCGGCCCTGAAGCGGCTGCTGGGCGCGGCGCCCGACCAGGTTCCTGAGCTCGCGAGGCTCGCCAGCCCGATCTTTCATGTGGATGCCAAGGCGCCGCCCATCATGCTGCTGCACGGCGATCAGGACACGCAGATGCCGCTGAATCAGGTCTACGAAATGCAGTGGGCGTACGAACAGGTGGGCAAACACCCCGAGGTCCTGATACTGCACGGCGTGGACCATGACGCCGTGCCGTTCTTCCGCGGTGCCCCGGTGGACCGCGTGGCGAAATTCCTCAAGCACACCATCGATTAAAGCCTACGGCCGGGGGCCGATGAGCCGATCGGCCCAGCTGATGAAATACTTCACGTTCGGCGCATCGGTATGAGCCCCGTCATGCTGGCGCCATGCCAGGGAACCGTCGAGCAATCCGGTTCCGATCGGCGGCAGCTGCGCATGCTGGTAGTCATCGCCGACCCCTAGGTCCTTTGCACCGAGCAGCCGGTACACCCTGCCCGCCTGGACGGTCGCCATGAAGCCGCTGTGCTGGTCCACCCAGCCCGGATCCCCGCCCTGCTCTGACCCGTAGCTCACGAACACCATGCGCGGCGCACACAATGCGATGAGCTCACCGGCATCGACCGGGATGTCG
>DATAZJ010000281.1:0-2823 GCA_036272115.1 Rhodopila sp.
TTCCGAGCCTTCGCCGAACGGGCGCGGCGGGCGGTCCTGGACCCGCACTGCGCCAACCTGCCACTGCCCAACAAAGTTCTGGGCAAGGTCAATGTGCTGACCTTCCAGTTCACGCCATGAGGATCTCGGGCCGACACAACACCGCGATGGAGCGATGGTCCGCGTTGCACGCGCACCGCAACAGGAGGATGACAAGGGCATGATCCATATTCCGAATCCGTCCCTCGGCCGCCGTGGCCTGATCGCCGGCGCGGCTGGTCTGCTTGCCGCCGCGCCTGTTCCCGTGCTCGCTCAGGCGGTGGCGCCACCCACCGGGGCTCCACAAGCCGGCGGCGGCGGCGATTCCGCCGTGATCACCGTCGATCACGCCAGGGCGGCGCCGATTCCGATCGCGATTCCCGACCTTGGCGGAGGGCAGCTTGGCCAGCAGATTGCCGGCGTCATCAGTGCCGACCTGGCACGCAGCGGGCTGTTCCAACTGATCAACAGGGCGGCGTTCATCCAGGCGGGCGCGCCGGACGCCGGGGCACCGAATTTCCAGAACTGGAAGGTGACCGGCGCACGAGCGCTGGTGACCGGCAGCGTGCAGGAAGCCGGCGGCGGCCAGGTCCGGGTCGAATTCCGTCTGTGGGACATCCTGCCGCAGACCCAGATCCAGGGCACCGCGTACACAACCTCACAGAGCAACTGGCGCCGCATCGCCCATATCATGGCCGACGTGATCTACGAACGGCTGCTGGGTGAGAAAGGCTACTTCGACACCCGGATCGTCTATATCTCGGCCACCGGCCCGCGCGACCGGCGCACCAAGCGGCTGGCGATCATGGACCAGGACAGCGAGAACAACCGGCTGCTGACTGACGGGTCGTGGCTGGTGCTGACGCCGCGGTTCCATCCCACCAAGGATGAGATCGCCTTCATGAGCTACGCCAACAACCGGCCGCGGGTCTATCTGTTCGATCTGCAGAACGGGCGGCAGAGCGTGCTGGGCGATTTCGCCGGCATGACGTTCGCGCCCCGGTTCGCCCCCGATGGCAGCAGCCTGATCATGGCGGTGTCCGATGGCGGCGGGTCGGACATCGTATCGGTGGGACTGGGCAGCCGGGTGCCGCGCCGGCTGACCCACTCCGGTTCGATCGACGTCAGCCCGTGCTACAGCCCCGACGGATCGCAGATCGTGTTCGCCTCGGATCGTGGCGGCGACCAGCAGATCTATATCATGGGCGCGGATGGCGGCGGAGCGAAGCGGATCAGTTACGGCAACGGCCACTATGCCACGCCGGTGTGGTCGCCGCGCGGCGACGTGATCGCCTTCACCCGCTATGCCGGCGACACCTCCAACTTCGCCATCGGCGTGATGCATCCGGATGGATCGGGTGAGCGCATCCTGTCGGAAGGTTGGGATGTGGAGGGACCGACCTTCGCGCCGAACGGCCGGGTGCTGATGTTCTGGCGGGAAAGCCGGTCCGGCGACGCGCGCGGACGGGGATTTTCGTCGCGATTGGTATCGATCGATATCACCGGCTTCAATGAACAGGCGGTGACGACGCCCACTGACGCCTCCGATCCGGCCTGGTCGCCGTTGGGGACGTAGCAGGCCGGCGGGACATCCCGCCGCGGAGACACGGTCCCGGAGAGCCCCCGTCCCGCGTCCCCGACGGACCGGGCGCGTTCGCAGCGCGGCTTCAAATCGGCGCCATCCGATCGGGTCCGGACCCGAGTCCCGGTGGCGGTTTTCCGCCGGAATGCTGGGACGGTTGTGACAAAAACGCTACCACACCGTGTTGATGGGCTTACATGGCTGGCATGTGGCGGTATTGTGATTTCGGGAACTTGACCACTATCCTGCAGACACGTTAATCGCTCACGCGGGCGGAACGGATTACCGTTCCCCCTGTGCGGGCTGTTGCTCGTGCATTGGATTGCACCCCTTCCAGGGACGAAGAAAAGATGAGCATCAAGATTCTCGGCGCTTTGGCTGCCGTCGCCCTGTTGGCGGCGTGTTCCCACCCGGCTACCACACCCGCGGCCGCCGGTGGCGGCAGCACGGCTGCCGGCATTGTGCCCGGCACCGAGGAAGACCTGGTCGCCAACGTCGGTGATCGCGTTTTCTACGACTTCAACACCTCTGGCCTGCGCGCCGACGCCAAGGGCACGCTGGACAAGCAGGCCGCCTGGCTCTCCAAGTACGGCAGCGTGAACGTGCAGATCGCCGGCAACTGCGATGAGCGCGGCACGGAAGAATACAACCTCGCTTTGGGCCAGCGCCGCGCCAATGCCGCTGCGTCCTATCTGCGCGCGAAGGGTGTCGCCGGTGCGCGCCTGACCACGATCAGCTACGGCAAGGATCGTCCGACGGCGCAGGGCTCCGACGAGCAGGCTTGGGCACAGAACCGCAACGCCATCACGTCGGTTCGCTGAACCGCGGGATTTGTCGGTTCGCTGAACCGCGGGATTGACTGACTGTCCGGCCGCAGGGCCGGATAGCCGACAAACAGGCCGGTGCTTTCGACGGGACGTTTCCGTCGCAGGCGCCGGCCTTTTTGTTGTCCCGCCGTCAAATAGCGGAACCAGTCCGGCAGCAAAATGTTGCGACGTCAATCGGACATGTTCTAGACCGAGGCAGATGTCGCCGCCGAACCCGGTGCGCGACCGGAGCACCGTGTTGAAGCGACAGACGTCCGTCTATCTCGATCTTGTCCGGTTCACCGCGGCGCTGGTGGTTTTCGTCGGTCATACGTCGGGGCAGCGCATGACCGGGGGGGCATTGTGGCAGGTCGCCCCGTTCATGGCCGAGGCTGTCACGATCTTCTTCGTGCTGTC